>JALZKK010000126.1 GCA_030859285.1 Acidobacteriota bacterium
TCGCTTCGACATCATCACCATCTTCCCCGAATACTTCCGCGAGGTCTTTGATTTCGGGATCGTGCGGCGCGCCGCGGCGGCGGGGTTGGTTGAGATCGCGGCGCACGATCTGCGTGGGTGGACACACGACAAACACCGGATGGTTGATGACAGGCCGTTCGGCGGCGGCGATGGGATGATCTTGAAGCCCGAACCGCTCTTTGAAGGGGTGGAAGCATTGACCGGCGCGCGCGACGCGCGCGAGTTAGAGGGGACCAAGACGCGCGTCGTGCTGTTGACGCCGCAGGGCAGAGTTTTTGATCAGCGCGCGGCGGAAGAGTTGGCGACTGCGGCGGAGCAGATCGTTCTGATCTGCGGTCGCTACGAAGGTGTGGACGAGCGCGTGGTTGATGCATTGGTGACGGATGAGTTGTCCATCGGCGATTACATTTTGTCGGGTGGCGAGCCGGCAGCGGTTGTGGTAATTGATGCTTTGGTCAGGTTATTACCGGGCGCGCTCGGCAGCGAGACTTCGGCGGTGCATGAGTCATTCTCCGAAGGCTTGCTCGATTACCCGCACTACACGCGCCCGACGGAGTTTCGCGGTCACCGCGTCCCCGAAATTTTACTCGGCGGCCATCACGCCGAGATCGCTCGCTGGCGCAAGCGCGCCGCGTTACGAAAGACAAAACACAATCGTCCTGATCTACTAGAGTGCGACACCCTCAGCGACGACGAACGGAAGTGGCTTGAAGAAGAGTAGAACAGTTTTGAGTTTTCAGTTAAAACTCTCTTGCTGAAAACTCAAAACTGAAAACTGTTATGGAGTTATTGCCATGAATCGCTTAGATGCTATTGAACAAACGCAGATGACTAAAACGATCCCGGACTTTCAGCCGGGCGATACGGTGCGTGTGCATGTCCGGATCAAGGAGTCCGAGACGAAGGAGCGCATTCAGATGTTTGAGGGCATCGTGATCGCCCGCAAAAACGGCGGCGTGCGCGAATCCGTCACTGTCCGCAAGACTAGCTTCGGCGTCGGCGTCGAACGCATCTTTCCGTTGCACGCGACGATTGTGCAGCAGATCGACGTGATCAAGCGCGGTCGCGTCCGTCGCGCCAAGCTCTATTATCTCCGCAACCTGCGCGGCAAGGCCGCCCGTATCCGCGAGCGCGACACCCGTACTACGGCGCAGACGGCAACGACGGCGAAGAAATGATGAATGATGAATGAAGGACAAATGCCTCGTGCTTTTCATTCATCATTCCGCATTCATCGTTCATTATTTCGTTTTATGGCTCGCCCGAAACGTCTCTCGACGATCTGCACGAACTTTGAAGATGCGGCGCGGGCAGGCGGCTATCGTTTGATTGCGGGAGTCGATGAGGTCGGGCGTGGAGCTTTAGCCGGGCCGGTCGTGGCTGCCGCCGTGATCCTCGATCCGGCGAGGCCGTTGCCGGAAGGCTTGGACGACTCGAAGAAATTAACGGCGACGCAACGTGAACGGATCGCCACCGAGTTGCGCGAGACTGCTCTCGCCTTTGCCGTCGGATTGATCCCCGCCGAAGAGATCGACCGCGATAACATTCTCATTGCCACGCGCCGCGCGATGTGCGCCGCCCTCGCGCAACTTCAACCCGCCGCCGACTTTCTTTTAATCGATGCCCTGCAATTGAAAGAGATCGCACTGCCCCAGCGCGCGATCATTCACGGCGACGCGATCTCCGCTTCCATCGCCGCCGCTTCCGTCATTGCCAAGACACACCGCGATCAGTTAATGCGCGATTACGACACAGAGTTCCCGCACTACGGCTTTGCCCGACACGTCGGCTACGGCACAAAATTGCATCTCGCAGCCTTGCGCCAGCACGGCGCTTGCCCGCTCCACCGCCGCAGCTTTCGCGGCGTGTTGCCCGAAAACCAGATCGTTCAAATTTCAGATGAAGCGCAAATCGAAGAGACAAGCGAGAGCGCAGGCCGTTGAGCGCACGCGGCGTCTGTTGCTGCGTCAGGGCTGGCCGCGTTTACAGATGACGTTGATGCTGCTGCTGACGGGCTGTGCCGGCTTCCTCGTCTCGTTCGTGTTGCTGCGCGCCGGCCTGACGCAGATGTGGCTGCGCTACCCGGTGGCGATTCTCGCCGCTTATGCCGTTTTTCTCTTACTGCTGCGCGTGTGGCTGTCTTTGCAGCGTCCGCGTGAGTCCCGCTCAGGCGTGGAGGCTGATGTGTCTGATGTTGGGTTCGATGCTGATGTTGCTAATGTTGGGTTTGATCTCATTAGCAAGGCAAGGAGTGGAGGAGGCCACGCCGCACCGACGTTTGGCGGCGGCGGAGATTTTGGCGGCGGTGGTGCGGGCTGGAGTTGGGCGCAGAGCTTGGGCGGCTCGTCTGCGGGCGGACAAAGCGGCGTGCTGGGCGATCTCGATTTAGATTTCGGCGACGAAGGCTGCGGCGTGATTGTGGCCGTGATCGCGTTGCTCGCCGCGATCATCGGCGGGCTGCTCATCACGCTTTACGTTGTCTATGCTGCGCCGGCGTTGCTGGCGGAAATTCTCGTCGATGGATTATTGGTGGGCGGGCTGTACAAGAGCCTCAAGGATGTGGAGCAGCGACACTGGCTCCGAACGGCGGTAAGCAAAACGCTGCTGCCGATGCTCTTGGCGTTGGCGCTCTTTATCTTAGTCGGCTATGTAGTGCAGCGCGCCGTGCCAGAAGCACACTCCGTCGGCGACATCTGGAAACGCTTGATAGCCGAGTGATCGTTAGTCGTCAAACGGCAGGGCGACAGGCGCGAAGGACTTTCACGCTGGAGGCGCGAAGGCGCAAAGAAAAGCCGCAAAGAGATTGGGGTCCAATCTACGCTCGTTTTTCCTTTGCGCTCTTCGCGCCTTTGCGTGAGAATGTCTGTGATCGTCTTCATCCGCACCTGCTCGTTGAGGCACGCTTGCACATTGCGATTGACGCGCACTCGGTCGGCACGGGGTTGGCCGGGAACGAAACTTACATCACGAATCTGATCGAGGCGTTGGCCGAGACGGACGCGAGGAATCGTTACACGCTGTATGTGACGAAGCGCGAGGCCGTCGAACGCTTCGCCGGGCGTTGGCCGCATGTCGGGGTGCGGCTCACCTTGCCGCATACGCCGCTCGTCCGCATTCCCATCACGCTCGTCGCGGAATTGCGCCGCCATCCCGTTGATCTGTTGCATGTGCAATTCACCGCGCCGCCCTTCGCGCCGTGTCCGGTCGTCTCGACCGTCCACGATCTTTCCTTTGAACACCTCCCGCAAACTTTCAAACGCCGGAGCTGGATGCAGTTGCGCCTGACAGTACGCCGGACTGTACGACGCGCCGCGCACATCATCACGCCTTCGGAGTTTTCGTGCCGCGACGTGATCGAGACATACGGCATCAACCCCGCTCTCGTCAGTGTCACGCCCGAAGCCGCCGCGCCGTATTTCCGACCGGCGGATGACAAAGAAATTTCACGAGTGCGTCATCAATATGGCATTAGCGGCGATTACATCTTGGCGGTCGGATCGATTCAGCCGCGCAAGAATCTCGTGCGTCTAATCAAAGCATACGCGGACTTGCGCCGTCGCCGAGCAGACGATAAGCTGCCCCAACTCGTCTTAGTCGGAAAAAAGGCTTGGCTGTACGGGGAAACCCTCCGGGCCGTTGAACAGTGCGGCATCACCGACCGCACGATCTTCACGGGTTACGTGGCAGAGGCAGACCTCCCGGCTCTGTACACGGGAGCAATTTGTTTTATCTATCCATCGTACTTTGAAGGCTTCGGGTTGCCGCCGCTAGAAGCCATGCAGTGCGGCACGCCCGTCATCACCGGTGATCGAACCAGCCTGCCGGAAGTCGTCGGCGATGCTGGGTTGATGGTTAACCCATTCGACGAAAGCGCCATCGCGTCGGCCATCGAACGCTTGATTGACAATCCGCCGCTCCGCGCCGAGTTGCGCGCGAAAGGCTGGCAACGCGCCGCGACCTTTAGTTGGCAGGAGACGGCGCGCCTGACTCTGAAGGTTTATGAACAAGCGACAGGAGGAGGGGTAAACAAGGATGAAGGATGAAGGATGAAGGATGAAGAAAAGCCAGCCGATCTTTTCTTCATCCTTCATCCTTCATCCTTCATCCTTCATCCTTGCGGTTATGCGAATTGCCATTCTGGGGACGCGGGGCATCCCGGCCAGTTACGGCGGCTTTGAGACTTTTGCCGAGCAACTCTCGACCCGATTAGCGACGCGCGGCCATGAAGTGACAGTTTATTGCCGCTCGCATTATGTCAGCCCGCGCCAACTCGAATATCGCGGCGTGCGCTTGTGTGTGCTGCCGACGCTCCGGCACAAATACTTCGATACCATCATTCATACTTTCCTCTCCGCGATCAACGCGATGGGCGGGCGTTATGATGCCGCGCTGATCTGCAACGCGGCCAATGCGCCGTTCGCCCCGCTGCTTCGTTTGGTCGGGACGCCGGTCGCGATCAACGTCGATGGCCTCGAGCATAAGCGCAGAAAGTGGAACTGGATGGCTCAACGTTACTACGTGCTGGCCGAGCGGCTCTCGACGGTGCTGCCGAACGAGACAGTAACGGACGCGCGCGTGATTCAGGATTACTATTCGACACGCTATAACTACCCGACGACGATGATTGCTTACGGCGCAGAAGTCGCGCGCACGCCCGACCGTGCGGCAGTCAAGCAATGGGGCGTCGAACCGAATCGTTACGTCCTGTATGTCTCGCGCCTCGAACCGGAAAATAACGCGCGCCTCGTCATCGAAGCCTTCAAGCGCGTCCGCACTTCACACAAACTCGTCATCGTCGGCGACGCGCCCTACGCGCACGAGTACATTCGGCAATTACGCACGAGCGCCGAACGTGATCGCCGCATCATCTTCACCAGCTTCGTCTTCGGCGAAGCCTATCGCGCGCTGCAACAGAACGCTTACTGCTACGTCCACGCCACGGAAGTCGGCGGCACGCATCCCGCGCTTTTGGAAGCGATGGGTTACGGCAATTGTGTGCTGACGCTCGCGGCCCCCGAAAATCTCGAAGTCGTCGGCGAGGCCGGCATTCCCTACCGCGACGAACAAGACCTTTCCGAAAAACTCCAGCGTGTGCTACGCGACGCCTCACTCGTCAACGCCTACCGCCAACGCGCGCAGGCGCGTATCCGCGAGTATTACGACTGGGAGCATGTCGTTGACCGCTACGAGCGGCTCTTCGCGCACATGGCGGGACAAGAACAACCTCAACTGAGTGCGCCGGCCCTCGCCGCCGAAGCGACTGCCGGGCAACGAACGGCGGCGGGGAAGTAAGCCGAGAGATTCAGCGCCGGCGCAAAGAGGTGGTGAGTGAAAGGGCGGGGCATCCGGCCATGCAGGTCCAGTCCTGTTCTCAACTGAATCGGAAATCTTAACTCTTGAAGAAAGGGAGCGGCGAAATCGATTTCGCCGCTCCCTTCTTGTGAACCGTCTAGTGGATGATCCGCACTATCACCCCATTGGAGAGGTTCTGCGTTAGCTTTGCCCTGTCTGCCGCCGCTTGCGCCGCCGCGTTGCTGCTGCCCCGGCGAGTCCTGTGGCGAGTAAAATCATCGTCGCCGGTTCTGGAATAACTTGGCCCGGCCCCGTGATCTGATTGGTGAAGTTACCGAAACTGGAGTCGTCGAACCCCGTCGTGATCAGAAAGTAAAGGACGTTAGTTGACAGAGTGGCGCTGAAACCCGATTGTCCGGGCACGAAATCAATCAGATCGTCGTCGCCAGCAACAAAGAAATTTGGATCCACCAACAGACTTAGATTCGACGGCGTAAAGGTGGTGCGGTACAAAAGCAAGAAGCCGTCGTAGTTCTGAGTGCTCAAAAAATCGTACTGGCCGCTGATGCTCACGAAGAAGTTGAACGTGCTGAAGCGCGCAAACACCGGATTGCCCATCTCATCAAAGGCGAAAGCGTCGCCGGTTTCGACCGGACGCCGGAACGTCGGGCTGGGCGGCGCGGTGGAACCCGAAAACGTAATCGTATCGGCCATCGAGGGCACTGCGATGGCGAAGACGAAGAGCAAAGCTAAGGCGAAATTTTTAACTTGAAGCTGGAGCATGGATGTAAATCCTCCTAACAGTTTGATTGTGTGCGGAACTGCCTGCGATTGTCGCTCGTGTGAGAAGCGAAGAGAGGAGACCGCAGCGTTACCGCCCCCTCTCTTCGCTGCGTAAAGATTCCCGGCTACCGGACTGCCTCAGACAGCACAAGCGAAAATCTAAAGTTGAAGCGTGGGTCGCGAGTGAAAACCGCGCCGTCCGCCGAAGTGTAAGACAACGGGAAGATGGGCGCGTCGTTCGCAATCGTCGGCGAGTTAGTGCCGTCTAAGCCGATGCGCGGCGGTGCCGCACTGATGCCCGGAAACGGCTGAGTGAGCGGCACACGCAGCAAGATGAAAAGATTGGAGATCGTACGGCTTCTGATGCCCGCCCCGATAGTCTGGCCGAGCGCGCGCGGGTCGTCGAAGTAAAACACTCCGAAGTCGTTGTCTTGCGAGAGAAAGTCCGTGACGCGCGCGAGCGGAGTCGCGAGGTTGACGGTCGCCGTGCCGTTCGGATTGACCGTGCCGGTCGTGAGCGTCGCTTCGGCGAAGACGGGGAGGACCGAAAAGTTAGCGACGTTCGTATCAAACATCGCCGCTTGAATAACCAGTTGGCCGCGTTTGAGGATTTCGGCGATCTGGCTCGCAGGAACCCGCACGGCGTAGTAGAAGCCGGGCCCCACGTTGCCGAAGCCGACAAAATTGCGCGTGCCGAAATTGTTGATGTTGAGCGTGCGGTTGGTCGTGATGTCAATGCCTGAGATGTTTCCGCCGCCCGCCAGCAAGATCGGGGTAAAGTCGCCGGGCCGGTCTTCGCGCGCCGCTTCGGCGGCCCCGTTGTAGAATTCCTCGTTGAAGTTCTGCTGACCGTAGAACTGACCGATCTGCGTCGTGAAGTTGATGCGGTTGGCAGCGACCGGAAGATCAGTATTGTCAACCGGCTCAACGCCAACTGCATAATTTCCGCGCGGCACGGGAATCACGTACCTTCCATCGACGATGCCTTGCGCGGGAGTAGAGAGGAAGAACAAGCCGCCGGTCACCGGGTTATACGACAACCGTGTCGTGCCGGCATACGCGCCAATCAGAGACGTATTGCGATCTTCAGATTGGTCAATGGCAAAGACGTTGCCGCCCGCAATGTCCTGTTGCAGATAGCCGTGACTCAGATTGCCTTCGATCAAGCTGTAAGCGTCTTCAAAGCGCACATCGCCGGCTTGTATCGCCCCCGGGCCTGACGCGGCAGAGCCTTCCGGGTAAAAGAAGGCGCTGTAAGCGATGTCGTCATCAGCAGGCGAGCGTCCCTCGACTTCCGAAGTCGGATCGC
>JALZKK010000128.1 GCA_030859285.1 Acidobacteriota bacterium
GCAAGTTGGCCGATGCGGCGCGGCGGCGTCTGCACGGGCGGCGCACTTTTTACAACGTCAACCGCCATTTCAATTACACGAATATCTGCTACGCCGATTGTAAGTTCTGCGGCTTCTATCGCACGCCGCGACAGCCGGACGCTTATACGCATAACATCGACGAAGCCTTAGAAATCGCGGGCGCGGCGGTGCGAGAAGGCGCGACCGAACTACATATTGTCGGCGGGCTGAACACGAAGCTGCCGTTTCGTTATTACATCGATCTGTTGTCGGGACTAAAGCGCACGTACCCGCAACTCCATTTGAAAGCGTTCACGATGGTCGAGATCGATCACATGGCGCACTTCTACAAGATGAGTGATGAAGATGTGATCGCGCAGTTGAAAGAAGCCGGGATGGATTCCTGCCCCGGCGGCGGCGCAGAGATTTTCCGCGAGCCGACGCGCTCCGCCATTTGCGCGCACAAGACGGACGCCGCACGCTGGCTCGCGCTTGCGGGCAAGGTTCACGCGGCAGGTTTGAAGACTAATGCGACGATGCTTTACGGCCACATCGAGTCGCTTGAAGATCGCGTCGATCACTTGCTCCGTTTGCGCGAGCAGCAGGATGTATCAGGCGGCTTCCAGTGTTTCATCCCGCTCGCGTTTTACCCAGAGGGGACCAAGCTCGCGCACCTCTCGGCGGGGCCGACCGGCGTCGATTCGTTGAAAACCATCGCTGTCTCGCGTCTGTTGCTCGACAACTTCGCGCACATCAAAGCCTATTGGGTGATGCTCGGCAAGCGGCTCGCGCAAGTCGCCTTGCATTATGGGGCCAATGATCTGGACGGTACGATCACTGACGGCGGCGAGTTGACCGAGAGTTATTCAGTCGAATCCAACAACGAAGTGAAGATGAACAAAGGCGAGATCAAAACGCTCATCGAAGACGCCGGCTTCGAGGCCGTCGAGCGCGACACGCTCTATCATCCGATTGCGGAATTATCGGCGGCGTAAGATGACGGACGAACAGTTGAGCAATGCAACAACTAGCGAATTAGCGACGGCCCGGCGTTTCAACGACCGCGTCGAAAATTATGTGGCCTATCGCCCGAAATATCCGTCGGCGATCATCGAATTTTTGCGCGATGAATTAGGACTCAAGCCTTCGTCCGTCATCGCCGACATCGGATCGGGGACGGGACTTCTGTCCGAATTGTTTCTCCGAAACGGCAACGAGGTGTACGGCGTCGAGCCAAACGCGGCGATGCGCGCGGCGGCGGAAGATTTATTAAAAAACGATCCGAACTTTCACAGCATCGACGGCACGGCAGAAGCGACCGGCTTGCTGGATGCGAGCGTCAACTTCGCGGCTGCCGGCCAAGCCTTCCACTGGTTCGATTCGGACAAGGCCCGCGCCGAATTCGCGCGCATTCTCAAGCCTGAAGGCTCCGCCGTCATCGTCTGGAATTTGCGGCGCACGGACTCGACGCCCTTCCTGCGCGATTACGAAAGCCTGCTGCGACGTGTCGGCACAGACTACGAGCAGGTCGCCAAAAGCTACGCGCAGGAACAAGAACTACAACGCTTTTTCGCGGACGGCTACGGCGTCAGAAAATTCGACAATCATCAACTCTTCGACCTCGCGGGCTTACGCGGCAGATCGCTCTCGGCTTCTTACGTCCCGCTCGCCGGTCAGCCCGGCCACGCAGAATTGCTCGCCGGCTTGCAAGAGATATTCGCCAAGCACCAGCAAGGTGGCACAGTCAAGTTTGAATACGACACAGAAGTTTATTTCGGAAGAGTAGTTAGTAGTCAGTAGCCAGCATGAAGAGACATGCTCGACCTACTGGCTACTGACTACTGGCTACTGACTACTTTTCCACATGAACACAGCAACTACTAAAACACGCACGATCACTGTCGCACACTCGCCGGATTCCGACGACGCTTTCATGTTCTACGGATTGGCGACGAATAAGCTCGACACCGGGGGCCTGCGTTTCACGCACGTCCTCGAAGACATTCAGACGTTGAATGAGAAAGCGATGCAGGACGTTTATGATGTGACGGCAGTGAGCTTTCATGCTTACGCCTACATCGCGGACAAATACGCACTCTTGCCGCACGGGGCCAGCATCGGCGACAACTACGGCCCCATCGTCGTCGCGCACGAGCAGCACACGCCCGATGAAATCAGCGCGCTCAAGATCGCCGTCCCCGGCACGCTGACCAGCGCGTTCCTTGCGTTGCGGATTTTCTGCCCGAACTTCGAGTATGAAGTCATTCCTTTCGATCAAATTATCAAGCATGTGCAGGAAGGCCGCGCCGACGCCGGATTATTGATTCACGAGGGGCAGCTTTTTTATCAGCAGATGGGCTTACATAAAGTCCTCGATCTCGGCGAATGGTGGCACAAGGAGACGGGCTTACCGCTGCCGATGGGCGGCAACGCCATCCGCCGCGAACTCGGCCCGGAAGTAATCAAGGAAGTTTCGCGCTGCCTGCACGAGAGCATCCGTTACTCTCTGGAGAACCGCGCCGACGCGCTTCGCTACGCGATGCAATTCGCCCGCGACATGGAACCGGAACTGGCCGACCGTTTCGTTAGCATGTGGGTCAACGAACTGACGCTCGACTACACCGCGCGCGGGCGCGAAGCCGTCCAACGCCTCCTCGACGAAGGCCACCGGCGCGGCATCATCCCGCACCG
>JALZKK010000210.1 GCA_030859285.1 Acidobacteriota bacterium
CCTTTTATTTTGTCGCTGGTTTATGTCGGCGGGGCGATCCTTGCGAGCAAGCGCACGCCCTATAGCGATCTGATCGCGTCTGGCTTCGACGCGGACGCGCTGGCCGAAAGACTCCAACGCCAACACACGCTAATCTGCGCGGCGATCAATGCCGGTCGCATCGATGACCTCAAGCGCATGGCGCAGCGCGAGGGCGATGAGCGAGCGCAGCCGCGCACGGACGCGCCGCCGCTCGCCGTACCGCCGATCACAACTCCGCCTGTGGATCACCTTGAAGCCTCTGCGGAAAAGGAAGCCGTCGAGTCGGTCGCAGACCTCTCCGGCGGGGTCGTGCGGCCTGAGCCGACGAGAGTCACGCTGCACTTGAGCTTGCTCGAAGAGAAAGAATTGTATGCCGGGGAAGTTGTGACCTTACGCATTCGGGTCAGCCGCGGGGCGGATGAACATCGGGTGTCGGTCGCGAATGCCGCCGTGACTATCAAAGTTTTAGGCTCGGAGTTTCGCCCGCTGATCTTGACGACGAAATCCGATGAGGACGGCGTGGCAACGGTTCATGCTTGGCTGCCGCGCTTCACGACGGGACGCGCGGCGGTGCTGATCCGCGCCGTCGCCAACGGCTACGAAGCCGAGTTGCGCCGTTTAATCCAGCACGTTTGAGAGGGCGCGTCTTGCAAGTTCAGATCAACGGCGAATTCCGCGAGCTGCGCGAAGGACAAACTTTGAACGCTTTGATCGTCGAACTCGCATTGACGCCCGAACGCTTGGCGATTGAGTTGAATCGTCAAGTCGTGCGCCGCGCACAGTGGACGGAAATTGTTTTACGCGAGGGCGACCGCATTGAGATCGTCCACTTCGTCGGCGGCGGCATTCAAGCAGCCGCGTGTCACACTGCATCAACTTAGATTTCAAGAAAAACATTTAGATAGGATTCACAGGATTGACAAGATGAATCAGAAAGCCGCCACTGAAACCCACTCGTTTTTCTGGATTGCATCTGGTGCATCCTGTCAATCCTGTCTCTTTCTTTTGCTTGAATGCTATAGCGAAACCGAGAACCCGGCATTTCTCCCGCGCATATTAACGAGTGACTGAACATTTGCAGGCGCGGCGAGAAACAACGATTCATCACCCCGTCGTAGTCGAATGTCTCAGACGTTACAGTGAGCTACCTCTTCATCATCGTTTTAATTCTTCTTGCGGCGACCGCATATTCCATCTACCGCAGCCAGCGCGCAGTTTTTCCCGCAGAGCCGGAACAATTGCCGGCAACGATGAACCCGCCCCGGCTTTTCGATGAGCAACAAGCTATCGCGAATGACTCCCTTGACCCGGCGGAAATGCGTGAGCATGAGAGCAATGAACAACGCGCGTCTTTGCTGTCGCGTGCAGCAGCAGGTGATCTCTCCACACTGATTGAAGCGCAACAGGCCGACGACCGCGAGCTTTATCGAGAGACGCTGAGGACGTTGGTTGAACAGGGCGTGGAATCTGACGACGACTTGCGCGCGCTGGCCCGGTACATTGCACAGAGTTCGGATTTGCGCGCTGATGAGAGTCTCGTTGTAGCCTACGCCGCGCTGTGGCGGCAGTCCCCTGATCGAGAGATGATGACTGTGCTGCTGCGCCTCGCGGCTTTGTCCGATGACGCCGCCGCATTTCAAAAAACTGTCGATGAGATCGTTAACGAGTGGCAGGTGGGACGGATCGCTAATCTGACTGCCGCGAATTTGCGCTCCTTGATCGAGAGCGAATATTGGGTGCTGTCTTCCGCCGCACGGCGCGCTGGCGGTGACAGCTATCTTCTCAAACTCAGATTCGCCAACCTTCGCATGGCAGCAAGGCGACAGTCAAAAGCTAAACGCAAAACAGCCTAACCTCCGCTGAGGCGGCTCCTCTGATGGTGCCACCTCTTTTGAATTTTCAAGGTCATAGAATTTGCGGTGTCGTTTGGCTTTATCTATCACCGGCGGGGAATTAGAATGAACGGCGAAGGAGATTCACGCGATGTCAACGGAAGTTGCGGAAGTCATTTTCGATAAAGTCAAAGCCTTGCCAGCGGAACAGCAGACTCAAGTATTGGAGTTCGTGGAAAGACTTGCCGACGATAGTCAAACTGAGGCGATTGAGGCAAACGAGGGGCGGCCTATCTGGGAAGTAATTGCAGAAATAAGTAGCCAAGTGCCGGATGAAGAGTGGGACCAGTTGCCGGCGGATGGCTCGCTGAACCACGATCATTACCTGTACGGCGGGCCGAAAAAGGGATGAGGGATGTCTTCGTTGAGTGCTGACGCACGATCAGCAAGGAAGATTTTAACGTCCTACTTTGAAAATCTTTACTCAAATAATTTATGACAGTCGTTACAGCTACAGCTAACGAAACATTCACCATCGCCAACCACACTTTCACCTCGCGGCTCATTGTCGGCACAGGTAAGTATCGCTCGTTCGACGAGATGAAGGCCGCGCATGGGGCATCGGGCGCGGAGATGGTGACGGTCGCCGTGCGGCGCGTGCCGCTGGATCGGAGCAGTGAATCTTTCCTCGATCATCTCGATCCGGCTCTCACTATCTTGCCGAATACCGCCGCGTGCTACACCGCCGAAGAAGCGATCCGCACGGCGCGACTCGCGCGTGAAGCCCTCAATACCGATCTGATCAAGCTCGAAGTGATCGGCGATCAGACGACGCTCTTTCCCGACAATGAGGGGACGCTTGAAGCCGCCCGCGTATTAGTCAAGGAAGGCTTCACGGTGCTGCCGTATTTTACGGACGATCTGATCATGGCGAAGAAACTCTTGGACGCCGGTTGCGCCGCCGTGATGCCTTTAGCCGCGCCCATCGGGTCGGGACTCGGCATTCAGAACCCGGCGAACCTTCGCATCATGCGCGAGCAACTGCCCGACGCCACGATCATCGTCGATGCCGGCGTCGGCACGGCCAGCGACGCCGCCATCGCTATGGAACTCGGCGCGGACGCCGTGCTAATGAACACTGCCATCGCCGAAGCCCAGAACCCGGAACAGATGGCGACCGCCATGCGCCTCGCCATCGAAGCCGGACGCCTCGCCTATCTCGCCGGCAGAATGCCCAAACGCCTCTACGCCAGCGCATCCAGCCCGCTGATGGGAACAATCAAATAAGTTTCGAGTTCAAAACAGCTTTCTGCAACTTGAAACTTGGAACCTACTTCGCGGTCGGGCATCGACTCCCGCGCAGAAATATCACGGCTCCCACCGAACAAAGATTTAATGTTCAGTTCACTAAGCGGTCAATCCCTCGTAACTTCGCGCTGTTAATTTCCTTCCTCAATTCAATCACTTAGTTTTGATTTCAAGGGAGAAAATTTCTGTATGCGGTCGTTCATCACCGCGTCGTGTTTATTGATGTGCTTGCTGGCTGCCGCGCCGGCCACGTTCGGTCAGACTCAACTCGGCGCTGGCTCGATCAGCGGCACAGTGCAAGACCCGGCTGGCGCGGTCGTCGTCGGCGCGACAATCACAGTTACTAACACTGGCACAGGTCTCGTCCGCACGATCAATACCAATGACGCCGGACAATTCAATGTGCCGGTGCTGCCGCCCGGCGACTATGCGGTGCGCGTTGAGCAGGCGGGCTTTTCCGTCCTCGAACAAACAAACTTAACCGTCAACGTCGGCAGGGCGACGACGTTGCAGCTAGAGTTGCAGCCCGGAAATATCGGTGAAGTCGTGACCGTCACGGCTGATGCGATTATCGATGTCACCCAAACTGAAGAAACGACGCTGATCAATCGCACGCAGATTCACGATCTACCGATCAATGGCCGCCGCGCCGATCAATTCGCGCTCTTAGCGCCGGGCGTAACGCGCGATGGACGATTCGGCTTGCTCAGTTATCGCGGGCAGTCGGGAGTCTTTAACAACTTCACGCTCGAAGGCAATGACGACAATCAAGCGTACTTCGCCGAAGCGCGCGGGCGCACGCGCATTGCCAGCAACGTGAGCGCCAATGCAATTCAAGAATTTCAAGTTGGACAGTCGAATTTTTTGCCGGAGTTCGGGCGCAGCGCCGGCGGCGGCATCAACTCGGTGATTCGCTCCGGCGCGAACACTTTTAGCGGCGACGGCTTCTATTATTTCCGCAACCAATCGCTGAACGCGCGCGATCCGCTGGCGACCATCAAACCGGATGAAGACCGGCAACAGTTCGGCGGCTCGTTCAGCGGCCCCCTCGTCAGAGACAAGCTCTTCTTCTTCGTCAACTACGATCAACAACTGCGCGATATCCCGTTAATCATCGAGGATTTGAGCGGTGTGCTGCGAACAGGTTTGCCGAGCAATCCGACTGCCGCGCAACGCGAGGCGTTCACCGTCGGCACAGATTTCTTGCGTGCTAGATTCCCGAACGGCGCGCCCGGCAATACGATACCGCGCACCGCCAATCAAAATTTGTTTCTCGCCAAAGTTGATTGGAACATCAACGAGTCAAACACGTTCTCTTCAACTTTCAATTACTTGAACGCGCGCGGCCTGAACGCGATTCAGACGCCACTGGTGCTGGGCAACGTAGGCCGCAATGGTACGGACGACGTGCGGATCACGAGCTTCAATGCGCGCCTGACTTCTATCTTGACGCCGCGTTTGGTCAACGAGTTTCGCTTTCAAGCGAGCCGTGATTTCGAGTTTCAATTCGGCAACGAAGAGCCGCCGCAAGTTTTCGTCGGCGGTTTCTCGTTCGGTCGCGCCAGCTTTCTTGAGCGTCCCGCGCTGCCCGATGAACGGCGGCTGCAATTCGTTGACAACCTCTCTTACAGCGTCGGTCGCCACGCTCTGAAGTTCGGCGTTGACATCAACCGCGCGAAAGACATCATCGACAATCCGGCCAACTTCGGCGGCTCTTACTCGTACTCGAACGCTCTAACGTTCGGGCAAGACTTGGTCGCGATCCGCAACAACCTGACCGGACGCGCTGCACAGAATTACACTACGTTCACGCAGAGCTTCGGGCTGCCGGGCATTACCTTCTCGACCGTCGATTACGCGGTCTTCGCGCAGGATCAATGGCGCGCTCTGAATAATCTGACCATCAATTACGGTTTGCGTTACGACTATCAAGCTAACCCTGAGCCGTTCGCGCCCAATCCCGCTATTCCTGAAACGCAGCGCATTCCCAAAGACAAGACGAACTTTGGCCCGCGCATCGGCGTCGCCTACGACATCGCGGGCGACGGCCAGACTGTCATTCGCGGCGGTTACGGCATTTATTACGGACGCACGCCGAACGGAACGATCTTCGACGCGCTGACCCGAACCGGATTGCTCGATCCCGCGCTCAACACTATCGGCCTGACTTTGAGGCCGGGCGATCCGGGCGCGCCTATTTTCCCGAACGTATTGACAGCGCTGCCGGCGTCCGCGCTCGGCTCCACCAACGTCTCTCGGCTCGGCGATGATTTTAAGCGCCCGCGAATGCAGGAATTCAACTTCGGTTTCGAGAGACAGTTGCTTCGCAATCTCAGCGTTTCAGCCAGCTACATTTATACCAAAGGTGATCGACTGCCGGTTTTGTTCGATACCAATCTGCCGGAACCCGCTTTCAGGCGCACTTTCCAATTGCCGGACGGTTCGACTTTCGAGGTTCCATTCTCGGCGGGCGTGACGCGCACTGCCGCTGGCGCGACGCGAAACATCAATCTGTCCAGACCGAACCCGAACTTCGGCTCGATCAGTCAACTGCGCTCCATCGGCGAGACTTACTACAACGCGCTGTTCGTCGAAATGAAGCGCCGGTTCGCCGACGGCTTCCAGTTCAATGCTTCTTACACGCTCGCCAAAGCGGAGAATCTGTCGGGCGCGGCTGACGGTGGAGGCAGCGGCCCGGAGTCGCCTTTCGGCGGTTCGAGCTTGTTCAATCAATTCGATCTCGACGCCAATCGCGCCGCCTCGCCGACGGATCAACGCCATCGCCTTGTCCTCAACGGCGTCTTCAATCTGCCGACGGTCGAGAGTGACAATCGCTTCGTGCGCGGTTTGCTCAATGGTTATCGTCTGAGCGGTATCTACACCGCCGAATCCGGGCGACCGTTTGCAGCGCTCATCTCCGTGCCGAACATTCCGTTTACAGCTGACGGAGCGCAGTTCAACGGCTTCGGCGGATTACTCGGTCAGGGCGG
>JALZKK010000178.1 GCA_030859285.1 Acidobacteriota bacterium
GGAGCCGCGCCGGTCGGTGAAAGTTTCGCCGCGAGCGCGTCCGTGCGGACGATGAAGGCGAGCGTGCAGTCGTCGCCGCTGCCCGCCGCCGTGGCTTCTTCGAGCCAGCCTTTGATGTTGCGGTTGACGGAATCAAAGCCGTCGGCGCGCATCATTTCTAACAAGTCAGTCCCGACTTTGTGAAAACCGGCGGTGTCGGAAAACGAATTCGCGTAGCCGTCGGTCGTCAACAAAATCAACGCGGGCGGCGGATCGCTGTGCGGCAGCACGGCGAAGCGGAAATCGGCGGCGGCATTTTCCAGACAGAGCGAAGTCGTTTCGTTCGCCAGCAATCTGGCGTCTTCCGGCAGCGGCTGTGTGACTGTGCCCGCGTCGGAGACGTTCAGGATTTCGCCGTCGCCGAGCTGCAGGTAGAGCGCAAACGAAGGAGTGAGCGCGACCACAAGCAGCGTTGCGCCGTAAGCGAGAAAGGGATTGGCCTCGACGAGAGAACGTGCGCGAGCGCCGTCCTTTTCGACGAGCCGCGCGAACTCGGACTCCTGCAAAGGTTCTTGTCGCAGGTCGGCTTCGACGGCGTCGCGCCAACGCTTAACCAACTCGGCAGGCAGACGCCGGCGCGTCTCCTCCGCAAACTTCTTAACGTCTTCAACGCCGCGCGCAAGGTTGAGCGTTTCGTTCAACAACGCGGCGGCGAGGTGGACGGCGAAGCGCGAGCCGCGATGGCTGCGGAAACATTTGTTGCTGCCATGGCCGTCGGAGACACTCAGGATGACGGGGGCGCGGACGCTCGACGCGCGCAGTTGCAAGAGCGCGTCTTGATTCGGAATCCCCGCGCGCAGGTGCGAAGCGCCAGGGACGGTCTCGCCTGCGACGCGCCACTCAATTAAACTCGCTAGTTCCTGCCGTTGAGCGGCTGTGGCGTGCGCTCCTTCACTCCTCTGCGCTCCAAGTTCCTGCGCCGCAAGTTGGGCCGTGCCCGTTTCATTCGCAGTGGGCGGTGCCTCCGTTGCGCTCGCCGCCGCTGTTCTCGGCGTTGCGGCAGGCTGCTCCCTCGTGGCGTCGTTCATATCGCGCGCCTTTTCTACCACACATCGTCAATCGACTTTTGATTACTAGCCGGATCATTGTCTGGCGCATTAGCAATCGCAGACGGCGTGCCCGTCGCTTGGCCTCCGGGAGTGCTGGCGGCGGTCGATGGGTCGGCGACAGCGGGTTGCGCGCTCGGCACAGGCACGCCGACGGGCGTTCCGGCGGCGGCTGGCGAAGCGTCCGGGTGATCTGTGCCACCAGCAGCGGGCGACGACGCAGATTTCAGCACGGCGGTCGAAGCCCATTTGATGTGCTTGACGAGCGCTTCGGGCGAGTTCGCCGCGAGCGGTTTCATCTCCGGATGCGCGATAAACTTTTGCAGCGTCTCCGCGTCGGCATCCTGCCCGATGGCGATGGCGATCCGCACCGCCTTCTTGCCCCACGGCTGGTCCAGTAAATCTTTCAAACCTTTCTCGAAATCATCGGTCGGCTGCCCGTCGGAGATCAGCACCAGCACCGGCGGCAGTGCGCGATCAGACATCGGCGGCATCTTGAGTTGTTCGGCGACAAGCGACAGAGCCTTGCCCATGTCCGTCTCGCCTTCAGCCGGGATGTCGTTCCAAGCGAAGTCGGCGACGGGCGTCGGCTGCGAGATGTGCCACTGCGCGCCATCGGAAAATTTGACCGCGCGCACGAGAACTTGCGCGTTCGGGTTGTCGTCGGCGACTTTCCGCATGTGCGGAACAGCTTCGCGGATCGCGTTGTTGAGCGCTTGGATTTTGCCGTCCTGCTGCATCGAGCCGGAAGCGTCGGCAATCCAGATGAAGTGCAAAGGGCGTGAAGCGAGTTCGCCGCCGGGTCGTCTGCTCATAGTCGAATCTCCTCCTCAAACGAGTTCGGTAAAGACCGCCTTGATGGTTGCAGGGGAAGCCGCAAAGATACACCAGCGGGAGCGAAGTGCGAAGCCGGAAGATTGGAAACATTAAGCAGTGGCTCAACGGGGAGAACAAAGGAGCGGTGCGGATAGACGCGGAGCAGAGGATTCTACTGCCTACATCCGCGCTCATCCGCGCAAATCTGCGGCTGATCTCTCCGGCTTGAGCCGCTTGTAATAGTTATGACAACGTAAACGTCGAATCTGCATAATCGCGCGCTCTTACTCAATGACTACTCTTTGCGGTCAATCGGTGCGCGGGTCGTTGATGCTTGGCTGCGCCTGCTCCTCGCGCAGAACAGAAACGATTGCCGGCACGGCGAAGACCGCGCCGATGATTAAAGCGGTAATCAACAACAGGCCAAGCAAGCAACCGCGCAATGTCAAACCGCGCCGCGATGATTTCTGTAACGGGAAAGGTTGCTGCGAACCGACGGGAACACTGGCCGCGTTTGCTGTCGAAGAACGCTTTGTCCGGGTTGGTTGCGGCGCGGAGACTATCGGCGCTGGCGGTTTTTGGGCGGCAGGCATAGGTCGCGGCGCATTAGCGAGGAGGCGCGGCGGCCGGTTTGGCTGTGGCGTAACGGGCGGAAGAGGCGACGAGTTCGACGATGGAAACTTCGACGAAGGCTTTGGCGGCGCGGCAAACGTCTCGCCCGGCGGGGTGGTTTGAGTCGAGCGCAGCGCGGAACCTTGCGCGCCGCCCGCATGATCAATTAGCGCTCGCTTGGCGAACTCTGCCTCTGACAGCACGCCGACCGCGACCGCCCACGAATCCACCGCCCAGTGTGCGGCTTCCGGCGTGTAGGCGAGATGGTCTTGCAACCGCTTGGCGAGCCGGGCGAGCAGGACGTTGTGCGGCATGGACAAGCCCGCCGCCAGTAAATCCGCCGCGACTCTTTCTTCGAGCGCGCCGACGAGGACATTGATCTCGCGGCGGTGCGCGCCGCACAGATCGCGTAGCAAGCCTTCGAGTCGCTTCGGCGTCTCACAAATCTCGCGACCATGTTTCGCGATGATGCGCGCCAGCGTGTGGCGTGGCACAGCGTTCATGCTGATGCGTGATGTCGTGAATCAGCTTTTTATCGCCCGGCCAGCGCGAGGCTCTGCACGCGCGCGACGATCTCATTCAGATTCACATCAATCGATTCTTTCTTTGCGCGGTCGAAGAGTTCAACCGCGCCGTCGCCGATCTTCTTGCCGACAGTGACGCGATAGGGAATGCCGATCAGGTCTGCGTCTTTGAACTTAACGCCGGCGCGCTCGTCGCGGTCGTCGAGCAAGACTTGAAGGCCGGCGCGTTGCAACTCGGAATAGAGTTTTTCGCCCGCTGAGAGCATCTCGGATTGTTTTGTGTTAGTGACGGTGATGATCGCATCGAAGGGCGCGATTGATGTGGGCCAGATGATGCCGTCGGCGTCGTGATGGAGTTCGATGGCGGCGGCCATGATGCGTTCGACGCCGATGCCGTAGCTGCCCATCACGATGGGGACTTCCTTGCCGTCTTGCGTCAGCACGCGCGCACCCATCGACTCGGAGTATTTGGTTCCCAGCTTAAAGATGTGGCCGACTTCGAGCGCTTTGAAAATTTCGAGCATCCCCGCTTCGCAATTCGGGCAACTCTCGCCCGAAGCAACGGTGCGGAGATCGGCCCACTGATCTACGGGGATGTCGCGCGCGACATCGACACCGCGCAAGTGAAAATCGTCTTTGTTCGCGCCGGTCGTCATGCCGCGCCGGTTCTGCAAAGCGTGGTCGGCGATGATGCGAAGCTCAGGCCAAACTTTGGTATCTCGTACTTCAGGAGGCATAAATCCGGTGATCTGGTTTTCAAGGTTTTTTACCTTCTCCTTTGCGCCGACAGCACCGAGACTTCCTGCGCTTGCTCCTAATAGCTCTCGAATCTCTTCTGGATGTGCTGGACGAATTTCAGGAACCCCAAGAGCATCTGTGAGCTTCGTCTCATGTAGTTGGTGATCGCCGCGCAACAACGCGAGAACAGGCTGCGGCTTGTTTGATACTTTATGACCTTCAAACCCCATCGGCACTTCATAGCCTGATTTTGTCGGAATCACATAAACCAGCGTCTTGATCTGGCGGTCGGCAGCCGCGCCGCCGGGAAACGTGGTCAAGTCTTCAATCGTGCGAACGCCCGGCGTGGGAAACTCTTCGGGGGCATTGGTCCCCAACGTGCCGGTGTCGTTTGAGATCGGCGCTAAATGAGATGTGGCTTTCTCAAGGTTGGCCGCATAGCCGCAACGCTCGCAGGTCGCGATCAAATCCTCGCCCGCATCGGTTTTGACCATGAATTCGTTGGAGGCCGAGCCGCCCATTGCGCCGGAGGAGGCTTCGACGATGGCGAACTTGAGACCGCAGCGAGTGAAGATGCGGATGTAGGCTTCATGCTGATCATTGAAAGACTTGTCTAAACCCGCGCGATCTACGTCGAACGAGTAGGCGTCTTTCATAATGAACTGGCGGACGCGCAGCACGCCGGATTTCGGGCGCGCTTCGTCGCGGAATTTAGTTTGAATTTGATACCAAACTTGCGGCAGTTGCTTGTATGAGCGCAGTTCGTGGCGCGCAATTGAGGTAAACACTTCCTCGTGTGTCATGCCGAGGCAGAGGTCTGCGCCTTTGCGGTCTTTGAGACGAAACATGTTGTCGCCCATCACGGCCCAGCGTCCCGTCTCTTCCCAAATCCCGCGCGGGTTCAAGGCAGGCAGGAAAAATTCTTGCCCGCCGATTGATTCCATCTCTTCGCGCACGATCTTCATAATCTTCTGCATGACGAGCCAAGAGAGCGGCAGGTATGAATAAATGCCGGCGGCGAGTTGGCGCACCATGCCGGCGCGCAAGAGCAAGCGATGAGAGACGACTTCGGCATCAGCCGGGTTTTCGCGGAGCGTGGGGATAAAAAATTGTGACCAGCGCATGTTCGTTTTGGTCTCCTTCAGTGTGTGAAAACTGCTGTGGCAAATGAGCGGACATTCTCACTCAGGCGTAGTGCGAAGCGCAACGTGCAAATGGGCAGGCTTGGCGGGAAACAACTAAACGCAGAGGACACGGAGGGACACAGAGGAAACGTCGAAGGATGAGCGCAGAATGATGAACGGAAGACAGTTATCGCGGAGTTGAGCGGCGCGCCATCAGCATCATCTTGAGGAATCGCGCTGATGGCGCGCCCGCTCCAATAACGAAATCGCTTGACACGAACACTTTAGATCGCTTGAGGTGTGCGCCGTTGACGCGAGAGACGCACATTGAAAACAGTTCCGCGGGTTCTGATTATTTCACTCTCAGCCGTACATGGCGGCAGCCCGCTTCTGTACCTCTTCGGGAGCGATGTCCTCCTTGTGGGTTGCGATATACCACACATGCCCGAAGGGGTCTTCCAACTTGCCGGCCCGGTCGCCGTAGAATTTATCCTCCACCGGTTCCACTGCTTTCGCACCGGCGGCGACGGCTTGGCTGAACAGTGTGTCCACGTCCGCAACGTAGAGATGAATAGTCACCGGCGAGCCGCCGAATGCTTGCGGGCTGCGAAAGCCCATTTCCGGGAACTCATCGGCGAGCATGATCGTGGCTTCGCCGATCTTTATTTCTGCGTGGCCGATCTTACCGCTAGGGTCAGCGATCCGCAGTGTCTCCACGGCCCCAAACGCCTGCTTGTAAAAGTCAATGGCTTTGGACGCCCCGCTGACGCACAAGTACGGAGTTGCGCCCTTGTAACCTTCCGGGATGGGATTCGTTTTTTCAGACATACACCTTCTCCTTTTCAATTTGCCATTCATTTGCTCAAAAGAACGGAGAGAGGTTTATATCACAAGCCGGTTTCTAGTGCAAGATATTGTTTTACACATGCAACAACTCAAAAACCAGCGTGCAGCTTCTCCTCAGCGCTCATTGTTCCGCCTTCATCCTGTGCTGCTCTGTGGCCTCTGTGCCTTCGCGTCCTCTGTGTTAAAAATGCGCGCGGCATTCGTTTGAGGATCGTTGTCGATAGCCGCGAT
>JALZKK010000186.1 GCA_030859285.1 Acidobacteriota bacterium
GCATCATCCATCGCGACATCAAGCCCTCGAACGTCCTCATCAACGAACGCGGCGAGGTCAAGGTCGTCGATTTTGGGCTGGCGAAGTTGACCGAAGAAGGCCGCGCGGCGGCGTCAGCGGCGACGGATCATGAGGCGGAGACGCTCGCCGGTATTCGCACGCGCAGCGATGTGATGCTCGGCACACCGCTCTACCTCTCGCCGGAGCAGGTGAAGGGACAGAGCGTCGATGAGCGCAGCGATCTCTTCGCGCTCGGCGCGCTGCTCTATGAATGTCTCGCGGGCCGGCCCGCGTTTGCGGGACAGACCGTGCTTGAGATCGCGGCTCAAGTGCTGCACGTGCATCCGCCGCCGCCGTCGCACTTCAACCCGCGCGTCCCCGCCGCGCTGGATCGCATCACGCTCAAAGCCATTCACAAGCAACTGGACGCGCGGTACCAGACTGCCGAAGAATTGAGCGCGGACTTGCGCGCCGCCCGCCAATCTCTGTCCGGGCCTGAGCATGTCCGCACATTGCGACAGTTTGTGACTGTGACTGCGCCCGGCGCTTTTCGTTCGAGCGCGTTCATCACACTCTCAGATCAATTGCGCCGCCCGCGCGTCTCGCTCGGCGCAGTGCTGTTGATATTCGTCGCCCTCCTCGCCGGAGTTTGGGGGATCAGTCGCTTGCTGCGTCCCGCACCGTATCAGCCGGCGGAGGCGGCACAACGCCTCTATGAGAAGGGCGTCGATTTCCTACTCGAAGGCGCGTACCACCAAGCGAGCGCCGCCCTTGAGCGCGCCGTCCAAGCCGACGACGGATTCGCGCTGGCACATGCGCGTCTGGCCGAAGCGTGGACTGAGTTGGAATACATGGACAAAGCGAAGGACGAGATGCTGCGTGTCAGCGCGCTTCGCGCCGACGGCAAGAGCTTCGAGCCACTGAATGCGCTCTATCTCGATGCCATCACGGCGACGGTCACGCGAGACTTCTCGCGCACCGTCAAAACGTATCAAGAGATCACGCGGCTCGCACCGGAGCGGGCGCACGTCTATGTCGATCTCGGTCGCGCTTATGAGAAAGCGGAAGACAGTCAAAACGCGATTGCCAGTTACCGCGAAGCCACGAATCGCGATCCGCAAGACGCAACGGCCTACTTGCGACTGGGCATCCTCTACGGGCGGAAAGGAGATTTACCAAGCGCCACTGCCGCCTTCGATAAAGCCGAAGCGATCTATCGCGATCTCGGCAACGGAGAAGGCCGGACCGAAGTTCTTTATCAACGCGGCGTTCTCTTGAGCAATCTCGGCCAGATGCCCGCCGCCCGCGCGCAGGTGGAGCAGGCGCGCGATCTGGCGCGCACCACCGGGAATCAAGCGCAGCAAATCCGCGCGCTGTTGCAGTTGAGTAGTATCGCCTTCACCGAAAATAACAACGAGCAGGGATTAGCCTACGCGCGCGCGGCCATCGAGTTAGCGCAAGCCAACGGCATGGAAAATCTAATGGCGCGTGGTTTCGCCGACCTCGCTAACGTCTATCTGGCGGCACGCAATTATGCGGAAGCGGAGAAGCACCTGTTGCAAGCTCTGGACATCGCACAGCGTTACAAGGTGCGCCGCATCGCCGCTCAATCCCTGATCAACTTGGGCAGCATTCGCATCCAACAGAGCCGGGCCGACGAAGCCGTGCGCTATGTGGAAGATGCCTTGCCCTTTTATCGAGAGGGAAACTACCGCAAAGAGATCAGACTGGGACTGCTGTTGTTGGGGCGCGCCAACAAGCTGAAAGGCAATTACGCCGCTGCCCTCCAGACTGCCGAGCAAGAGCTACAACTGGCCCAACAGATCGGCGATCAATCGCTAGTCGCGCTCGCACATAACGAGATCGGCACGACCCTCGCGCTGCAAGAACAATATCCAGAGGCGCTCAAACATTACGAACAGAAATTTCAGATCAGGCGGTCGCTGGGCGAAAAGTGGGAGACGCCGCATGACCTGCTCTCGCTTGCCTCCGCGCTGTGGCCCATCGGACGTTATACGGAAGCCCGCGCAGCATTCAAACAATCTCTCGCGCTGGCGGAAGAGGCCAAAGACCGGGCGCGATTAGCCGAAATCTACCGCGCCAAAGCGGAAATGGAAGTGAGTGAACGGCTCTTCGCGGAGGCCGCCAAGAGCAGCCGGCAAGCGCTAGCTCTGAACGGAATGCCGAATCCTGATTTGATGGCGCGGGCGAAGTCGGCGCTTTGTGTCGCGCAAGTTTATACGGACGCGCGCGGGGCGGCGCGCGCGACGTGCGAAGAAGCCGTGCAAGCAGCCATGCAGACCAACGATCCGAATATCATCTCGCAAGCGCGGCTGGCGTTGGCCGAAGTCTTGCTGGAGAGTGGCGATGCCGGGAGCGCATTAACAAATGCGAAGCAAGCGTTAGCAGTCTTCATGCGCGCCGAACAGACGGAATCAGCATGGCGAGCCTCGGCGCTCGCGGCCCGCGCCGCTCAACAACAGGGCGAACCGGCGACAGCGCAGGAGTATGCCGCGCGCGCGACGGAGTTAAGAGACAGCTTGCAGCAAAAGTGGGGCGCGGCATATTATCGCGACTATCTCGCTAGATTGGATGTGCAGTTTTACCTCAACCGGCTCGGCGAAGAGATCGCCGGGAACAAGTAACTCACCCCAACCCCAAAGGAGAAAACGACATGTCAAACGGCAACCCGATCATTATTAGAGGCGGCTCGGTTGAAATAGAGTATCCAGACACGTACACAGATACCCCTCCTCTCACAAAAAAGAAGAAGGTTAAGAACCCCACGGCCAATCTCGATTGGTTAGAAGTCAACGGGAAAAAGGTCATGGATTTAGGCAAGCACGACGTCATCACCATCCATACCAAGTAGTGTGGATGATAACTGCCGCTCGCCTAACAATCGGGACGACAACTTTGACCGCAGGGGCCTGAGTGAATCACTGGTTCACTCAGGCCCCTGCTCGTTTTTGTAAAGACGGACGTAGCGCACAAATTGCTTCGCCGCTTCCTCGTCGCGCTCCGCTGTCTCCGGCGAAATTGCAGCGGCGCGAGCGCGTCGTTCGCTGAAGGCGGCCTCGGTAATGTTCGCCAGCCACCAGAACGTGCCGCGTGCGCCGAGATGTTCGCGCACACGCCCGAAGATGCGCGGGTAGAGCTTGGCGGTGCGGCCCAAAAGGCTCTTGAGCGCGCTGAAGCTCATGCGGTCTTGGAACAATTCGCGGCGCACGCGCTCGTCGAGACTGTGCAGCGCGGCCATCACGGCGTTCATCGTCTCGTTGACGTGCGACGGAGAGCCGCCGGGCGCGGGGCGCAAAAATTCTGCGAGGCTCGCCATCTGTGCCACACGCGCTTCGTAGGCATTGATCTCGGAGAGCGATGGCGCGTCGAGCAGATCGGCGGCGAGCGCGAGATCGGTCAGGTGCGTCAGCCGGTGCAGATTGCGAACGTGCGAGCCAAAGCCGCAGAAAGTGAGCGGACTAGAGAGGCCTGCCGCGTCGCCGATAATCAACACGCGCTCGTCCGCCGTTTGCTTGCGGCGCTTCCAGCCATGCTGGTGAAAACTCGGAATGTAGCCGAAGACCGGCTTGACGACGCGCCACTGCGCCCCCGCGCGCTTGTACTGCGGCAGAGACGCGAAGTATCTCTCGAAGAGTGCGAGCAGCGACTTGTCGGCGCGCGAATCAATCGCATCGTAAAAGAAAAGATACGTCGTATATTCGTCGCGCGCCCGCGCGCCCGCGAAGCCTTCCCAGATCAGTTGGCGATGATCGCTCGCGTCCTCTGTGCTGACCAGAATCTCGCCGACGCTGAAATCAACTTTGTCCGGCCCCTCGCCCCGCGCGAAGCCGCGCGCCACTGTGCCGACCGTCGGGCAAACATGCGTCAACGCGGCGTGTCCGTCATTGAGTTGCCGCGCGACGGGCGAATTGGTCCCCGTGGCATCCACGAAGAGCCGCGCCGCAAACCGCCGCCGCTGCCCGCGTGCGTTCTCTATTTCGACCGTCACGCGCTGCGGCTCGACATACGCCCGCACGAAACGCATTCCATCTAACAACGCGCAGCCCGGCGGCCCGCTCTCGACGATTTTCCGCCGTGCCAGTGCGAGCAGTTTATCTGCCTCAATCGCCACATCCAGCACGTTGTCCATCCAGAGCGGCGGCGTCTTGACGCGCGACCCCCTATCGTGAAACTTGACGAAGCCGGAGCGATAACGATTAACGACTGCCGCTTCCAACTCTTCTTTCGTGAACAGCCCGGCGCGATCAAACGCGCGCAACTCCTCGTCCGAGATGTTCCAGTCGCGGTGCGTCTGCCCGACCGCGTGCGCGTCGAAGACCAGCACGCGCCGCCCATGCCGCGCCGCCATCACCGCGGCGTGCAGGAGTCCCAGCACGCCGCCCGCATAGATGATCTCAAACTCGCCTTCGATCTCCGTGCCTGACGGCGGCGCGCCCCGCACGATCACTTCGCGCGCCGCGTCGTCTTTCCGCTCCATCGCCTCGCGCCAACGCACGTCGAGTTCCCACACCCGCCGTAAGTATGCCTCCCGTTCGGCGAGCGCGCCGAAGCGCGCCACCGTCAACGGATAGCGGCGGCGAAACTCGCTCAGATCGGGAGCGCCGCCACCCGATCCTTTCGCGACGATTTTACTTGGCGCGACAGTCAGCACACTCATGGCAGAATTAACTTTCAGCACGGCAACCGAAATTTACACGGCGTCCGTCACGATTCCATCGCTCGACTATCAAATATGTTTGAGGTTTGCCGTTTGCGGTTTGAGGTCGGAGATACGCAGCTCGTCTTTAACCGCAAACGCCAAACGTCAAACTTCAAACTCTTCTCCTCGTCAACAACCCGATCACCGCGACGAACAACGCCGCGCCGATGATCGACCAGATAATGGGAAAGCTCCGGCCTCCGATCTGCACGGCGAATAATTCCGGCAGTCCCAACGCGCGCGACAGCCACAACCCGATCAGCGCGCCGATGAAGCCCAATGCAATCGAGACCAAACACCCGCCCCGCGAGAAACCGCTGATCGCCTGTCCCAGCGCGCCGCACAAGCCCGCGACGAGCAGCAAGACAAGAAACTCAATCAAGGTCATCAGTTTTTCCCCTCTCTGCCAGTTTCGGAAATCCCGATGCCGCTACTTTACTTCATCGGCGGATTCTCATTCCAGATCGTGCGCTGCATTTTCCACAGAGAACATGGAGGAACTGCTAAACAGACATGCCGAACTTTATGCTTTCAAAAAGCCGGGACGGCCTCTATAATCGTCGCTGGTCGCGGATAATTTTGCGGCGGTTTGCAGCATCTCCCGAAGTCGCCGCCAGAACAGTCCTCGAAGCCCGATAACTTTCCACACAATCAGGAGTTTTAGTAATGCGTAAATTGTTCCTCGTCACACTCATCATCGCCGCCGCCTTCATTGTTGCGCCGGCGCAGGAGCCGCAACAACCACCGCCACCATCGCCGCAAGAGCAGCAGATCACCACTCAGCCGGCGACTGCGGACGAAATTCGCAACATGGGCAAAGCGCCGACTGTCCCCAACGGGATCGGTCGTCTCGATGCGCGCGTCTTCGACAGCGAAGGCAACCCCGTCAGAAACGCTTATGTCGAATTGGAGTCGAACCGCACCGACGGTTACTTCTGCGAGTCTTGGAGCTCGACGGATGAGCGCGGGGTCGCAGTCTTACCGCCGATCCACATGGGCCGCTTGACGCTGATCGTGAAAGCCAAAGGCTTCAAGACGCAGAAGGTGATCGTCCCGACCAACACTATCGATCAGCCGGTGCGCGTTACGCTGGTCAAGAAATAAATTTCAGCGTCGCATCCGAGAGCAAAGCGCGTGTGATCCGCCGCCGGCGCACACGCGCTTTCTTGATCTTTAATCGCCGCTGATCGTGTGTTCCGTCTCCGGCATCGGCAATTGGTCGAAATCGTGCGCCGGCTGAGTGGCCTCCGGCTCAAGCAGCGGCAGCAATTCGCACAGAGCTGTTTGCAGCCGCGTCGCCTGCTCGCGCGTCAACAACAGGGTCGAAGCCCGCTCGCCTTGCCCCTCGACGGCGAGCGCCAACAGATCGCCGCCGAAGACGGAGAGGCTTAACCGCCCATCGCCTTCCCGTTGCCCCGTCGCAATTTCGATTTCCCGATCTGAACTTCCCATGACAAACTATTCCCCTCTTTGAAAACCGACAGCGGGGAGTATGTGCGGTTAGCTTAACACAAGGGAAAAGTACTGAGTACTGAGTACTGAGTAAGAAGGCATTTGCTTTTACTCAGCACTCAGTACTCAGTACTTTTTGGTTCTCCACTCTTTAACAACTTCGGCCACGTTGCGCTTCTGACCGTCAACTTCGTAATTGAGTTGGCGCATCTCTGCGGTCGAGAGCGCGTTGCCGAGGCGTTGGAGAACGGCGCGCAAGGCGGGCGCGCGTTGGAGTGTGTCGCGGCGGACGAGGATGACGGCTTCGTAGGGTGGGAAGTAGCGGCGGTCGTCTGCGAGTTGAAAGAGATCGAGGGCGGCGATGAGTCCGTCGGTCGAGTTGCCGGCGATGATGTCCACATGGCCTTCGGCCAGCGCGCGATAAGTCAAAGACAAATCCATTTCGCGCGGGCGGGCGGCGAAGTTGAGCTCGTAGGCGCGTGCGAAGCCTGTGTAACCGTCGGCGCGCGACATGAAATCTTGACCGAAGCCGGCGCGCCACGCGCGCGCGTGCGGCACGGCGTCGGAGATGGTTTGGAGATTGAGGCGGCGTGCGTCTGCGCCGCGCACAAGGATCGCGAAATCATTGCTGAAGCCGAGCGGCTCGCTCACTTCGACATTAAACTTTTCGGCGTACTCGCGGCGGACTTGTTCATAGACCGCGCGCGGATCGCCGACAGGCTGGTGTTTGAGAATCGCTGTAAACGAAGTGCCGGTGTATTCCGGGTAAGCGTCGATCTCTGCGGCGACGAGCGCATCGTGACAGAGATTGCCGCCTAACTCGAAACGGCGCTCGACACGGAGGCCCGCCGCTTCGCCTGCTTGCGCCAACAACTCGGCTAGGATCACGCTCTCGGTAAAATCCTTCGAGCCGACGACGATTGCAGCGGCGGGCGCATGGTCAAATTTATTGGCCGCGCCGAAGGTTCGCCAAACGGCATACCCGCCGGCGATGAGCAGCAAGCCGCCGAGCGTCGCCGGAATGATGTGTCGGCGCAGTTGCGCGGCTCGACTCGTCGGCCTTGTGCCGCGCCGCGTCCGCACGCGCAAGCGCGCTTCCAGCAGTCCGAGCAGCCAATCGGCCAAGAGCGCGAGCAGCGCCGCCGGGACTGCGCCCGCAAGGATCAGCGCATTGTCATTCTGTCGTAGTCCGCGGAAGATGTACGTGCCGAGACCGCCCGCGCCAATCGCCGCCGCAATCGTCGCCACGCCTACCGAGATCACCGTCGCCACGCGCACGCCCGCGAGGATCACGCTCGCGGCCAACGGCAATTCCACCTGCCACAAAATTTGTCGCCCGGTCATGCCCATCGCCGTCGCTGCCTCGCGCACATTTTGATCGACGCCCTCGATGCCCGTCACCGTGTTGCGAACGACCGGCAGCAAAGCGTAAAGCGCGAGCGCAACGATGGCCGTGCGCGCGCCGATCCCGCCGACGAACGGCAACGGGATCAGAAAGCCAAAGAGCGCGAGACTCGGAATTGTTTGCAACACGCCCGCCAACGCCAGCGCCGGACGCTTCAACCACGCGCGCCGCACGACGAGGACGCCCGCCGGCAAACCAATCATGACGGCGCTGCTCACCGAGATGATAACCAACACGAGATGCTCGCCGGTATATGACAAGACCTCGCGCCAGTTGTTAATGATGAAATCGAAGAAGCTCATCACTGGATCGTCTCAAGATAAGCGCGCGCTTGCGGCTCGTCTGAGTTGGCGAACTCTGCGGGCGTGGCGAGAAGAATGATCTGGCCGGCGTGCATCAGCGCGACGCGCGTCGCCAGCAAGAGCGCTTCGCGGACATCGTGCGTGACAAAGACGACGGTCTTGCCTAGCCGCTCGCGCAAGAGTTTGAACTCACGCTGCAACGCCGCACGGGTTAAAGGATCGAGCGCGCCGAACGGCTCGTCCATGAGCAGGAGCGGCGGATCGGCGGCGAGCGCGCGGGCCACGCCGACACGCTGGCGTTGCCCGCCGGATAATTCATGCGGGTAACGCTCCGCAAAATGTTGCGGCTCTAGCCCGACGAGCCGCAGCATCTCGTCCGTTCGCGAGCGCACGCGCTCAGGGGACCAATGCTCCAACGCCGGCACGAGCGCGACGTTGCGCCCGACCGTGAAGTGCGGGAACAATCCTCCTTCTTGAATCACATAGCCAATCGAACGCCGCAAGCGAATCTCATCCCACGCGCGAGTCGGTCGGCCTTCAACTAACACCTCGCCGCTCGTCGGCAACAGCAATTGGTTGATCAACTTCAGCGTCGTCGTCTTCCCACAACCCGACTCGCCGAGCAGCACAAGCGTCTCGCCGCGATAAATTTCCAGATTGAGATGGTTGATGATGGGCGACGCGACATGAGGCGGCGCGTAAGTGACGCCACGAAACTCGACGACCGGGGCGGTAGCGGCTGGCGGTTGGCTCAATTGGCTGCTCGTTAATCCTGTCTCATGTCCGAGTGTGTCATTCTCCACAATTGGCGGTGAAGATCATCATTCCTCTTCATCTGTCTCCCACCATTCGTCGGAAAACTCAACGCGGTCGTAAACATCGGCCAAGCGCAGGGTGCAATCAATCGAGTTGAGTTGCAATGTGGCCTCTAATCCTTCCACCGAAGTTAAGACCCATTGCTGCGGCTCCTGCCGCCGGTAATGATCGATCCACGGCCAGTCTTGCGCGACGAGCAGGTAATCAGTCAGCGAGGGCGAGTGTTTGCGGTAACGGAAAAACTTCACGGTGCGATCAAAGGCTTCGGTCGAAGGCGATAAAACTTCAATGATCACTGTCGGGTTGAGTAAGACATCACGGCGCTCGTCGTGAAATTGCGGCTGGCCGCAAACTACGACCAAATCAGGATAGGAGAACATACTCTTCACCGAACGACCGATTTTCAGGTACGGACCGCTTAAAACTTTCATGTCTTTGGCTAGGACGCCGCAGGGCGTCCCTCGCAGTTGATTGTAAAGCTGGCCGGCGAGATTCGTGCAAATGAACCCGTGCGCGAGGCTCTCGCCGGCCATCTCGAAAATCTCGCCGTCGAGATACTGGTGGCGCTCTGTCGCCTCTCGTTCCAAAGCGAGATACTCTTCGATGGTGTAAAACGTCTTCGATTGTGGGAGTGACATGTTCAGTAACCTCCGGCAATGCAATAGGGAGCAATAACTATCACGCCATTGACGGGCAAACAGCTCAAGCGATTCGCAAGTATTCGACTGCGCGCGCGATTGAATTGTGCCATGAGCCGCGCCAATTGTGCAGCAAAATGTCTGCCGGGCAGACGCCGTCTTCGACGATCCGTTCGCGCAGCGCGTCGAGGTACGGTAGTTCGGCGGGCACAATGCGCGCTAAACCTTCGACGGCGAGATTGATCAACTCTTTCGCCAACGCTCTGACATCGACGCCGGCCACTTGCGCGGCGAGAGCGTCACGCGCGACGGCGGCGCGCAGTTCGTGGGCTGCCGCGCGATCTAATTTCGGCGCGAGGCGCAATGCTTCGTCGAGCGCGGGCGCGTCGTAAAGCAAGCCTTTCCAGAAGGCTTGCAGCGCGAGCGTGAGCGGCAGATCGTTGCCGTCGGCGCTGCGAAGTTCGAGATGTTGTTTGAGGCGCGCGTCGGTGAATAGGGTAGTCAGGTGATCGGCCCAGTCGCCGAAGACGGGTTGAATATCGCCGCAGCCGTGCGCGAGAAAGTCGCTGAACTTGCTGCCAGTCGGCGCATCCGAATATCTGCCGTCGCGTTGGGCGAAGATCATCGGCACGTCGAGGGCGTAAGCGACGAACGCTTCGGGTGTGAACGTATCGGCGAGCGCGGGCGGTGAGATGCCGCAGCGATCCGGATCGGTCGCGAGCCACGAGGCGGCGCGTGTGGATTTGTAGCCGGACAGCGCGCCGTCTGCGAACGGCGAGTTAGCGAAGATGGCCGTGACGATGGGTGCGAGACGATTGCCGGCGAGAAATTTTTTAGCGAGATCGATTTCGTCGCCATAGTCGAGGTTAGTCTGCACGGCGCAAGTGCGCGTCATCATGTCCCACGCGCGCGCACCGCGCCGTGCGAGATACGGGCGCATGACACGGTAGCGCGGTTTGGGGAACCAATGTTGTTCCGCGAGCGTCCGCAAAGGATCGAAGCCGGTAGCGAGGAACGCAAAACCTTCGCTGGCGGCGATTTCGTGGAGGCGCGTGAGAAAGCGTTTGATCTCACGCGCCACATCAAAGAGCGAGCGTTGCGGCGCGCCGGAGAATTCGAGTTGACCGCCCGGCTCGACCGTCAGACGGTTCATCTGCCCCGCGTTGACTTCGACGAGCGTCTGGTCTTCGTAAACCAAATCGTTCGACGACGGCGCGAAGCCCGCAAGGACACTCTGCACTTGCACGGGATCAAGCCGCGCATAATCGCGCCGCGCGTCGTAACCGATCAATTCAAGCTCGACGCCGCACATCCACTCGGAGGCGGGTTTCGCGCCGCGCCGCAAATTCTCGGCGAAGAGCGGCGTTGAACCGAGTGACACCGGATCGGTCAGGAGCGGAAAGGCGGTCGCTCCATTGGCGTCTGTCGTCGACTGTGGCTGCTGGCGGCTCACTGCTCACCTTTCAGTTCCCGCGACGGCGCAGAACAAGTTGCTGCTGAACTGACCGGCCTCATCCAACCACGTCCGCACGCAATCGTAGCCGGTGCGCGCGGCGAGTTCGTTTAGTTCTGACAACGCATACTTGTGTGAGTTCTCGGTGTGGATCATCTCGCCGGCATCGAAGCGCACCGTCAAATCGGGTTTCGCTAAATGGACGACTTGCGCGCACAGGCTTTCGAGGTGGATTTCGACGCGGCCCGCCGGCTCGTTGTAGCGTGCGACGTGGCGAAACCGGCGCGGATTGAAATCGGCTGCCAATTCGCGGTTGATGCGCGCGAGCAAGTTCAAGTTGAAGGCGGCGGTGACGCCGAGCGCATCATCGTAAGCAGCTTCGAGCGCGGCAGGCGCTTTCTTCAAATCTGCGCCGAGCAGTAGCGCGTCGCCCTCGTCCAGACAGTCGCGCAGTGCGCGTAAGAAACGTGCGGCCTCCGGGGGCGTGAAATTGCCGATGTTCGAGCCGAGAAACAAAGCGAGCGTGCGGCCTTCATGCCAGTGATTGGTCCCCTCACCGCGCTGCCGCAAATAGGCGAGCGCCGTATCGTAATCTCCGGCGTAGGCTTCGATCCGTAGCGCGGGATACGTTTGCAACAGCACACGCGCGCTCGTCTCTAAAGCGGAAGCGGAAATATCAATGGGGAGATAGAGCAGTTTGCTTTGGCGGCGAAGCAAGGCTTCGATTAGCTGCCGCGTCTTGACGGCGCTGCCGCTGCCGAATTCCAACAGCGAGAGTGGTTCTTCAACGTCGTCGCCGCGCGCCGCCGCGACGATCTCATCCGCATGGCGCGTCAGAATCTCATCTTCAGCGCGTGTCAAGTAGTATTCCGGCAGCAAGCAGATCGCGTCGAACAGTTCGGAGCCGAGTTCATCGTAAAAGTATTTGGGCGAGAGGCGCTTCGGGTTGAGTTGGAGCCCACGCGCGACATCCGCCGCGAAGCCGGCGCGGGCGTCCTGTTGAGCGAGCGTGTGAAGCTGTAAGCGGCTGCCGTCCTCTGCGCCGCGCGCGGGTGATTGCATGTGCCTTAAATCCCCTCCGTGTTTCAGCGAAACGCGCGCCTGAACATCCTCGCCATCGAATGTTGCCGCGCCGCCGACTGTCGATAGCGCATGGTATCATAGCCGCTCTGGACTCGTGATTGGGTCGCCAGCATTTGAATGAAGATTAGGTAGCGGCTCACAGGGGGAAATGAAATCACGAAGAACACGAAGCGCACGAAGCACACGAAGGATGATCATGAATGATGCACGACAGACCAGCAATTATTCATTGATTGGTCTGCGCTCCTTCCTTGTTCCGCTTCGTGTTCGTCGTGTCCTTCGTGGTTAAATTCCTCCCCCTGATTGAGCCATAACTCGGAGATTGAACTGAGATGGCTCATCAACCAGCGGAACAACTCGCGGCGCAGTTCGCGGCGGCGCGTGCCAACACGTTGCGGCTCTTTGATCTCGTGCCGCGCGAAGCGGATTTACATGAGAGTCCCGGCTTCGGCTTTCGCCCCATTCTCTGGCATCTCGCGCACATTGGCGTGTTTGAGGCTTACTGGATTCTGCAACGTGTCAAAGGGGACCAATCGCCCGACGCGCGCTATGAATGCATCTTCGATCCGATTGCCACGCCGCGCGAAGTATCAAAGAATCTACCGGCACGCCGCGAGATGGAAAGCTATCTGACGCGGGTGCGCGACGGCGTGCTGCGTTATTTGGAACGCGCGCCATTTGATAACGGCGAACCGCTCTTGCGCGATGGCTATATCTTCCGGCTCGTCCTCGAACACGAGCGGCAACATCAAGAGACGCTCGCTTATCTCCTGCACTTGCTCGATCCGGCGAAGAAGACGCGCCCGCCGGAATTGCCGGCCAACCAGAATCAATTTGAATCAGTTGCGGACTCTGCCGCAAAGCGCGGAATGAGTGAAATTCCGGCGGGCGAGTTTGTGTTAGGCGCGAGCGGCGGCGACTTATTCGTTTATGACAATGAGTTGCCGGCACATGAAGTCTTCGTGCCGGCTTTCAAGATTGATCGATTGTTGAGGACGAATGAAGAGTACGCGCATTTCATCACGGAAGGCGGTTACGAACGGCGCGAGTGGTGGAGCGTTGAAGGCTGGGCGTGGCGCGAGCGCGAGCAGTGGTCCCATCCGCTCTACTGGCGGCGCGACGGCGCAGGGTGGCTCGTCCGCACGATGTTTGATGAAGAGCCACTTCAGCCGCAACATCCGGTCGCGGGCGTGAGTTGGTACGAGGCCGAAGCCTACGCGCGTTTCGCAGGCCAGCGTTTGCCGACCGAAGTCGAATGGGAGAGAGCCGCCGCATGGGACGGGGCGGAAAAGACGAAACGGCGTTATGCGTGGGGCGACGAACCGCCTTCGCTTGTGCGCTGCAATTTCGATCTGCAATTGTGGGGGACCAGCGCGGTCGGCAGTTTTCCGGCAGGCGCGAGCGCGGCGCAGGGCCTCGACATGAGCGGCAACGTTTGGGAATGGACTGCTGATCCGTTCGCCGCTTATCCGGGCTTCGTGGCATTTCCTTACCCGGAATACTCCGCCGAGTGGTTTGACGGCGATCACCGCGTCCTCAAGGGCGGCTCATGGGCGACGAGCGGGAGCGTGCTGCGGACTTCCTTCCGCAATTTTTTCCGCCGCCACTTCCGCATCGCCTTCGCCGGCATTCGCTGTGCGGCTGATGCTTAGAGGCGCGCCGGCTCAGTCGTCCCCAAATCGACACAGCATTCGGCGCAGCGCGTCGCTTTGAGCGGGATAGTCGAAAGACAGAAGGGACAGTCTTTGGCCGTGATAGGACCTGTCTCCTGCTTGCTCTTCATCCTGTTCACCTGTTGCACGATCAGAAAGACAACGAAGGCGATGATCAATAAGCTGATCACGTCATTGAGGAACGCGCCGTAAGCGATGACGGGCAGCCCTCGCGTTTTGGCGTCGGTGAGCGAGGCCGGGTTCTGGCCTGACAGGTCGATGAACAGATTCGAGAAATCGACGTTGCCGAGTGCGAGGCCGATGGGCGGCATGATCACGCCCTCGACCAGCGACGTGACGATCTTGCCGAAGGCCGCCCCGATGATCACCGCGACCGCCAGATCGATGACGTTCCCGCGATTGATGAACTCTCTGAATTCTTTGAACATGTGTGTCCTCCGACATAAATCTCGGAGCGGGGGCTGGCGTGTGGCTGTTCTCCGAGAAGGCTGGATAAGGCGTGCGGGTTTTATGTCAATCCGGCGGGAAAGTCAATCGTGCGGTTATAGACCTCAAGCAAGAGTGAGCCACGAATGCACACGAATGAGCACGAAAGAAAAACAGCAGTGTCCGCCCCAGCAATTGACAGCACGTCACTTCTTGATTCCGTTTCCACATTATTCGTGTTCATTCGTGTTCATTGTGGCTTAATCGTTTGCTCCTTGTGCGTCGATTAAGTTTTGGTGTCGGGCGTCGTTTCATGCGTGGCGTTGGCTGCGGAAGTTGCCGGCGGATCGAGATATTTGATCAGGATGACTTCGTTGTGCCGTTCGTTGTAGCGCAATTCGTCGGCCATGTCGCGGGCGATGAGGATGCCGAAGCCGCCGGGGCGGAGACCGAGTTCTTGGCGGGCGCGGACGTGGAGCGCGGGATCGTCGGGAGGATTGAGAATGCCGGCGATGGGGCCGGCGGGCGTCTGTAACGCCTCGAAGGTGAAGCCTTCGCCGGGGTCTTTGATGCGATAGAGAATGAAGCGCTCGGTCTGCAAGTAACCGACTTCGACTCGTTGCGTGGGATCGTTTTTACCGCCATGCTCGATGGCGTTGCGGAGCATCTCGCGGAAGGCATAGGCGATCTGCTCGCGCGCTTCGAGCGACAGTTCGGCGTCCAGTTGCCTGAGCAGACGTTCGAGCGGTTCGACCGCGAGCGGATCGCAAGGCACGCGCAGTTCGATCCAGTCGGAGCGCGCGGACAAGACTTCGATGCCGATCTGTTGGCGGCGCATCTCGAAGGCCGCGTTGACGGCGGAGATCAGGTCGTTGAAATCGAAGGGCTTGGCGAGGAAGTCGCACGCCTCGTCGCGCAGCGCGTGCAATGCGACTTCGGGCGTAGCCGCCGCCGTCATAATGATCGCGGGCATGTTGCGGTCGCGCTCGCGCAATCGCGTCAACATCTCCAGCCCGCTCATGCCGGGCATCATCACATCCAAGAGAGCAATGACCGGCTTCATCTCGCCGAGCCGCTCTAATCCCTCAAAGCCGTTCTCCGCCGTCACTACGTCGAAGCCTTCACGCTGCAATGCGAAGCTCACCAACTCGCGCAAGTCCGGATCATCGTCCACGACGAGAACGGTCGGCCCGCCACCATATTTTTTCCCCATCGCTTGAGCCCGCCTCCACCGGGAGCTTCAGTGTTGGATGTAAGGCAAATCAGCCGGCGAGTCAATGGCCGAAGAAGAAAATGATGAACGATGAATGCGGCAGTGATGAATGTAATGCAGTTCCATCGTTATATTTCGCATTCATCATTCCGCATTTGCTTCGTTGGTATTCATGGCGGGCTTCCTTTACACTTTGACTTCGATTTCCAAACTTCCTGATCCGAACATGAGCGAATTAAAGCAAACCCGCTGGGCCGTCATCAGCGAGCGCGGGTGCGAGGCGTCGCGCCTGCCATATGCTGAGGCCGCGCGCCTCGTCAAACAGTTGCAGAGCGAGCGAATATACGGCCTCTGCATCATCACCGACGAGGCCGCAGGCCGGCTCGACGGAGCCGCGCCGCTCCCATCTCAGACCATCTCTGAGCCTCCGAATGCTCCTGCCAAGAAACGTACCGCGCCGCGCCGTCATGCGAAATGACACGAACGCGCCTGAACCCATCGCAAGTCATTTCGTGTGGTTACGGCTCGGCCTTTTGCGTTTCCGCTTTAACTGAAATTGGCTCGTGTTGCCTTTGGCTGCAAAACCTAAATCGAAACAGATGAGATTGGCACAGACGAAAAGCGTGATCCACGAAACCACACGAAACGACACGAAGCTAACCACACCAATCGATTCAGGTTTCTTTTGTGTTCTTTCGTGTGGTTTCGTGGACGATGCCTTTCTGCTCCAATCTCATCTGTTTCGCTTTAGGGGATTCCGGGCAAGGGGATTCGCAACAGCGTTACTGTGGTCCCGCGCTTAACTTTTGTTCCGGCTCGCGGGGTTTGCTCAATAATAATTCCGTCACCTTTTCCGTCACCTTTAACGACGGGAACTAACCCGGCTGCCCGAATGAGGGCTTCCGCGTCACTCGGAAGCGTCCTTGTAACGTTAGGGACGATGACTACCGCATCTTCTTCATACGGCGTCGGAGATGGCTGGGCGACGAGAGGGGAAAGCTCGATGGTCACGCGCTGTGTTTGCCCGCGAGCAAGCGTAAATACCACACCGCTAGAGTCGTAATTCGGCACTGAGGCCATGATTTCATAAGGGCCGCTAGGCACGCGGATGCGGGTTTCTTCCACGCCGATGGCACGCGAAGTGAAAGGCTTGTCGCTGTTTAGCCTATAAACATCTACCTTGCCGCTTTCGATAGGCTTGTCGGTCTTAGCATCTCTCAATCTGATTAGTATTGTTCCTTCGCTGCGCGCGCGCAATTCTTCGTCCGTTGGGTTGCGAAGCTGCGTGAAAAACTTTACCGGGAAAAAAACCTGTTCATCTAGGTCAATATTTGGATTCACGTTAATGTCTCTAACCGCGCGCTCCTGCGTCTCGTCAACTTTTACGGTCAATTCGTAAGGCCCGGCGAGTTCTACCGGAAGGCGTATTTGTTGTGATGCATCGACGTTGTTGAAAGTTCTGATTTCATTAGGCCGAGTCTTGTGCCGCAAGGTAATGGTCACTCGCTCATTCATTCTTTTCCCATCAGCGGCGTAAATATCTAACATGAGGTCGATTGGCAGAGGCGGAATAGAGTTGTTGGTAGCGACAATAACGGGAGGGACCACCCGAGTTGTCCGCGTTGCGCGCACGATGGGCGACGCTGTTGGCGTCGGGGTGGCTTGTGCGAGATCGATGACCGGGGTCGGAGTCGGCACGCAGTACCAGCAGAAGTTGCCGAGGTTGACGGTTGAGATGTTCATCACCGCCGGTAGCAGCACGGCGGCGGCGGTCATGCAGATGAGGCTGGCGAGGACGGCGGCGGCGAAAGTTGGTTGTAGCCGCCAGCCCATGTCCGGGATGCCGTCGGGGAAGAGTGAATGGCGCAGCCGTTGAAAGAGTCGGGCGGGCGGCGTCAGGATGCGTTTGAGGGCGTCGGGGATGTTGATTGTGAGCGATTGCTCGCGCGACTCGCGGCGCGACATGAAGTCGAGGAAGACATAGTCGCGCAGTTGGCTGTCGCGCGGTTCGGAGTCGATTAAGTTCCAGAACAGGCGCTTGCGCCGCCATGCGCGGAATTTGGCGCGCAGTTTGGGCCAGAAAGTTTGCGCTTCGTCGGGTTTGTCCGGTGCGGGCGGAGACGGGTCGCGGCGCGTGTACTGGAGCGGGAAGAGGTCGTGCTGTTCCGGGGCGAGCGCGGTGAGCAGCAGTTCGCGGAGCGCGCGGCGCACGCGGGTCTCGTGTTCGGGCAGGAGCGCGGCGAGCAGGCGCAGGCGTAGCCAGTCGGGCATCGTCCCGTGCCGGAACCACGGCAGGCGAACGAGCAGCGGCAGTAACTCTTCCAACGGAGCGGGCGCGTCGCGTTGGTCCCCTGAGCCGGCGGGCGCGTCGTCGTCGCGCATTGCCGCGAGCTTGTGGCCGAGATAAACGGTCAAATCCCAAGAGAGCGCAGGATAGACGGCGCAAGCGGCGAGCAGGTAATAGCCTTCGTCGCCGAGATAGCGGCGCAGTTGGAAGCACAGGCGGTTCAACTCCATCCGCTCTGGCTCTAAATTTTCCAGCCAGCGGCCCGGCCTCTCTAAGAGCAGGCCGGGGAACGGCTGTGGCGAGCGCTGCTTACCGAGTTTGGGTGGTGCGCCGGTGCTGATCGTCTCGATCAGGGCGCGTAGCCCGTCGCGGCTCGCGGGCGCGACGACGAAGCCTTGCTCCGAGAGCATCCATTCACGATAGCCCCACTGCCGCGGCGGTTCCGGCGTGAGCAGCGCGCGGCGCGGCCATTGCGCGAGCGTCTCGACCCAGCGTTGTGTGTAGCCGGTGAGGGGATCGATCAGGCTGCCGCCGTCGCTAAAGATCAGCAGGTGGTGATTGGGATAAGCGGCAGTCAAGTCTTGCAGCGCGACGTGCGGGGACTTCGGATCGGCGCGGCGGCAGACGAGCGGATCGCCTTGAAAGTAAAAGCGTTCGATCAGGATGCTGTCTTTGACGAGCCGACTTAACATCTCGTCTTCGAGCCGCGACTGTTGATCGCGGAAGCTGGCGCGGTCGATCAGCGCGAGGTATTCGGGCTGCTCGCGCCGCCGGCCATAGACGGGTGTGAACCAACCGCCTTGCCGGATCGTAGCGTGGACGGTCGGCTGCGGGTCGATGTCGTGAGAGCCGAACAGGAGGTGGCGCCTCATCTCCTGCGCCAGCCGCCGGAAGGCCGGGCCGCGAAACAATTGGTCCGCCGCGCCGTGAACCAACAACTGGTCCGGTCGCCAACGCTTCGCCACCGCTTCCTTCTTGAAGCGCAAGCGTCGGCGTCGCCCGTAGCGCCACAGCAGCCATGCTCCCCACAGCAAGAAAGGCAGTGAGCCGACGATTAGCAAGATCAGCAGGAAGTTATCTTGGTAGATATTCCTGATCGTCTGTCGCGGCGGGGGCGTCGGCGATGGCGTCGAGGCGGCGACGTATGTGACCGCCGAGACGGGAGGCTTAGCTGTCGGCTCCGGTGAAGGAGACTTTTGAGGTTGGGCGTCGGTAGGCGAGGATGACGACACGAGAGAGCGCAGATTGATCTTGAGCCACATCTGTCCCGCGCCGCTCTGGACGGCTTCTTCGAATGGTTGTTTGAAGACGTAGCGGCGCGCTCGCGCGCCGACGCGCGCGACTTTTCCTTTTCAAAGAGCGACAGCCGCCACAACGGGCAGCGACTAAAAGAGAGGCACAGTATAGCTTTTCGGTCGCGCGGCTGGCTATGGTTTGAGTGACGGCTGCGGCAGGCGTGCGGTGGCGCGGGCAAGATCGGCGGTGTCGAGGTGCAGATAGATTTGCGTGGCGTAAAGATTGGAGTGTCCGAGCAGCTTTTGGATGTGGCGGATGCTCGCGCCGTGCCGGAGCAAGTGAGTCGCGCAACAGTGGCGGAAGGTGTGGACGTTGGCTTTTAGCTCGGCTGCTGTGGCGTAGCCCTTGATGCGCTGCTCGATCATCGGATACGAGAGCCGGTGTCCGGTGCGCGCCAGCCACAACGCAGACGAAGGCAGCATCTTCGGCTTTCCTTTCCTGCGCTGCCCGCGTGCGAGTTCGGGGCGTGCTTGGCTGAGATACTTGGTCAACCAGTGGGCGGCATTCTCGGTGAGCGGCACGATGCGATCTCGCTGCCCTTTGCCTAAGCGCACCGTTAGCCGTCGCGTGTTGATGTCCGCGTCGTAGAGGTCGAGCCGGTGCGCCTCGCCGTGTCTGATGCCCGTCGCGTACAAGACTTCCATCAAGGCGCGGTCGCGTAAGCCGATGGCTGTTTCGCTGTCGGGCGTCTCGATCAAGCGCGTGATGTCGCTTTCGCTCAAGACGTGCGGCAACGGATACTCGGACTTTGACGGAGTTTGACGCTCGGCAGGGTTGTAAAGCAACGTCCCGCGCCGGTGCTGCCACGCGAAGAAGGAGCGCACGCCCGCCAACACGCGGTTGATCGTCGCTTCCTTCAACGGCTCCCCTTTGCGCGTGCGATGATCGCGCCGCAGATGAAGCATGAAGCGATGGAGATGGTTCTCTGTGACCGCGCGCCAGTCCGTTACGTTGTAGGCTTCGCGCAAGTACACACTCAGCCATTCCAGCGCGTAGAGGTTCGACTTGCGTAAAGAGAGCGACAAGCCGCGCGCTTCGAGTTCGGCAAGGTAAGCGG
>JALZKK010000195.1 GCA_030859285.1 Acidobacteriota bacterium
GTTGAAAGACAGGCCGTTGCGCGCCACCGTCCCCGCGCCGCTCCAACGCGACGAATCGATCTTCGATGTCATCGGACGACAAGACCTGTTGTTGCATCATCCTTATACCTCTTACGACACGGTGACGAATTTCATCAGCGCAGCAGCGCGCGACCCCGACGTGATGGCGATCAAGATGTGCCTCTATCGCACGGGGCAGAAGTCGCCGATCCCGGAAGCCTTGATCGAAGCGAGCGAAAGCGGTAAGCAAGTGACGGCGCTCGTCGAGTTGAAGGCGCGCTTTGACGAAGAACATAACATCGAATGGGCGCAGCGTTTGGAGAAGGCGGGCGTTCACGTCGTCTATGGACTGCTGGGACTCAAAACGCATTGCAAGATCGCGCTCGTCATCCGCAATGAAGGCGACACCTTGCGCCGCTACGTCCACATCGCCACCGGCAATTACAATCCGGCGACCGCAAGCGTCTATACAGACCTCGGACTGTTGACCGCCGACGAAGAGATCGGCGCGGACGCGACAGAGTTGTTCAATTTTCTCACCGGCTATTCGCGGCAGAAAGAGTACCGCCGTTTGATGGTCGCGCCGGTTAATTTGCGTGAGCGGATGTTGGGTTTGATCAGGCGCGAGACGGAACATGCGCGAGCCGGACGCACGGCGCGGATCGTGGTGAAGATTAACCGGCTGGCCGACAGTGATGTGATTCGCGCGTTGTACGGCGCATCGCAGGCTGGCGTGAAAATCGATCTGATCGTGCGCGGCGTGTGTATGCTGCGGCCCGGCGTGGCGGGACTCTCAGAGACGATCACGGTCAAGAGCGTCGTCGGGCGTTTCCTCGAACACAGCCGCGTTTTTTATTTTGCCAACGGCGGCGACGAAGAGTTATATACCGGCAGCGCCGATTGGATGTCCCGCAATTTGGATCGGCGGGTCGAAGTCATCGCGCCCGTCCGCGATCCGCAGTTGCAGAAGTATCTGAAAGACGTGGTGTTGAAAACTTACTTGAGCGATAACGTGAAAGCGCGACGGCTCTGCGCCGATGGAACTTACGAGCGTGTGGAAGCTGCTCCCGGCGAAAAACGAGTGGACAGCCAGACGTATTTTGCGACCAGCCCGGCTTTGAGTTATTGCTGCGCTGTTCCCGGCGTTGTTAAAGCTGAATCGACGGACGACGAAAGTTAATCAAAAATCTGTTGCCAACGGAGGAATCAAGCATGTTGAGGCATAAAAAAATGCGCGCGGGTCTCGCGCTTTGTTTCATTCTAATTTTGAGTTTGTCATCTCCCGCGCTCGCCGATGAGAAAAAGAAGAAGCAGAAACCGCTGCCGCCGGGAACGCCTGTCTTGTGGCAAGAGCCGGCGGACATCGAGCGGCGCGATCTGTATTTAGGGCCGGGCGGCGCGTCTCAGCAACCTGATCTGCGCCGGATCACGTTCATCGAAGAACAAAAAGGCGGCTTCTCGACGAAGTTCCGCGTGCGCGACGCGAGCGGGCGCGAGTGGGTCGCAAAGATCGGCAAAGAGGCGCAGTCCGAGACCGCCGCCACACGCCTGCTGTGGGCCGTGGGCTACATCCCGGAGGTCACTTATCTGGCCCCGCAGGTAACGATCCGGGGCCGAGGCGCTTTCGAGAACGTGCGCTTCGAGGCGCGGCCCAGAGGCATCAAGCGGCTCGATGAATGGAGTTGGGAGAAGAACCCGTTCAATGAGACCAGAGAGATGCAAGGCCTCAAAGTGATGATGGTGCTGCTGAATAACTGGGACATCAAAGACGAGAACAACGTGATCTTGTACCGGGCGAACGACCGGAAACTGCTCTATGCGATCAGCGATCTCGGCGCGACCTTCGGCAAGGCCGGCGGCGCGCTCTGGTTGCTCACGCGTAGCCGCAACGAGCCGGAAGATTACGCGGGCAGAAAGTTCATCGACGGCGTGAAAAACGGCAAAGTCGATTTCAACTACGGCGGCAAGATGCCGGAACTATTCGAGGGCATCACGGTGCGGAACGCGCGCTGGATTGGCGGCTACCTCTCGCGTCTCAGCGACCGGCAACTGCGCGACGCCTTCCGCGCGGCGAATTACACGCCGGAGGAAATTCAATTGCTGACCACCGAAATTCGCACGCGGAGCAACGAACTGATCAATCTGCCCGATGGCGTGGCGCGGGCGCGGTAATCTGGGCTGGTGAAACACGAAGGGCGCGAAGGACACGAAGAACACGAAGAAGAATAGACTTCTTGCAAAAGTAAGTGAGCAATTGCGGCTCTGCCGTCCGGCTAGTGCGGAAGTTCGGCCTTTCCGTCAGTCGCACTCTCAGACTTGGCGGCTCC
>JALZKK010000207.1 GCA_030859285.1 Acidobacteriota bacterium
CTCACGCGCTTGCCACTGGCTACCTTCTTTCAGCCCCTGCGGGGCGTAGAACGAATCACGGGTCAGTAGATAGCGGCGATTCATGAGTGACGATTCATTAAACGCTACCCGCAAGACGCGAAATGCACATTACTTTGAGGGACCAATGAATCTGACAAACAAAACAGCAATCATCACAGGCAGCACTAAAGGCATCGGTCGCGCGATTGCAGAGGCGCTCGTGCGTGAGGGCATGAACGTCTGCATCAGCGCGCGCAACAGTGAAGAAGTCGAGCAAGCGGTCAGCGAACTCGGCGACGTGGGCGCGGGGCGCGCGACGGGCGCGGTCTGCGATGTGCGCGATGATGAGGAAGTGAAAGCGTTGTTCGCGCACGCGGTCGCGGAATTCGGCGGCGTGGATGTGTTGGTGAACAACGCGGGCATCGGCATCTTCAAGCGCGTCGATGAGACCGCGCCGGAAGAGTTCCGCGCAGTGTTGGAGACGAATCTGCATGGCGTCTTTTATTGCTGCCGCGAAGCGATCCCGTTGATGAAAGAGCGGGGCGGCGGTTTTATCATCAACATCTCTTCGCTCGCGGGCGCGAATCCGCATCCGCAGATGGCGGCCTACAATGCGTCGAAATTCGCGCTCAACGGCTTCAGCGAAGCGTTGATGCAAGAAGTCCGCCACGACGGGATCAAAGTCAGCTACATCATGCCCGGCTCGGTCAATACCAACTTCGGCGGCGACGAGCCGGCCGACAGCAAGGCATGGCAACTACAACCCGCAGACATCGCCCGCGTCGTCCTCAATCTTTTACAGCACGACGAGCGCAGCCTGCCGAGCCGCGTCGAAATCAGGCCGAGCCAACCGCCGAAGAAATAGCTTACAGTAATGCAATAACAATGAGTGGAGAGAGATGCGTGCAGTATTGCAGCGTGTGACGCGCGCCTCAGTTCGGGTGGAAGGAGAAACCATCGGGCGGATTGACGGCGGTCTCGTCGTGTTGTTGGGTGTGGCGCGCGACGATGCGCGGGAGGATGCGTCATATCTGGCGGAGAAGATCGCCGCGCTGCGAATCTTTGAGGATGCGGAAGGAAAAATGAATTTGTCGGTGCAGGAAGCGGGCGGCGCGTTATTAGTCGTGTCGCAGTTCACGCTCTACGGCGATGCGCGGCGGGGGCGGCGACCGTCTTGGAGCGAGGCCGCGCCGCCGGAGTTGGCCGCGCCGTTGTATCAATTCTTTGTCGAGGAAGCGCGCCGCCACGTTTCGCGCGTCGAGACGGGGAGCTTTCGCCGGATGATGGAAGTCGAACTCGTCAACGATGGGCCGGTGACGATTTTGTTGGACAGTCGCAAGCTGTTCTAAACGCGCAGCGAGATTACCTGCGAGCGGTCGGGTTGTGTTAAAAGTTTCGGGCCAGCAAAAGCTCTGTCTATTAAAAATTCAGTAAAGGGATTGATGGATGACGGATTTTACTCGGAAAAGTTTGCTCGCGCTCCTATGTTTGGCGGGCGCGCTGTTCGTGGCTTGCAATGAGACGGCGAAAGATCAGACGAAGGATTTCGATGCGGAGACCGGCGAAGCGGCGGCGAACGTGAAGAAGGGTGTGAAGCCCGAAGCGGACGAGCAGGTCGCGGTGATCGAGACTGACTATGGACGGATCGTGTTGGAGTTGTATCCGAACCTCGCGCCGCAGATGGTCGAACGGTTCAAGCGGTTGGCGGGCGAGGGGTTTTACAATGGGACCAGTATCCACCGGATCGATCCAGATTTGGGGATCATTCAAGGCGGCGATCCGAATTCAAAGGACAGCAATCCTTTCAACGACGGCGCAGGCAGTTCGCCCTTGCCGAATTTGCCGGCGGAGTTTAGCGACATTCCGTATGAACGCGGCACGGTCGGCGCGGCTCGCGCACAGTCGAACGATTCGGCTAATTGCCAGTTCTACATCACGCTCAAACGACAGCCCGCCTTCGATAATCGTTACACCGTCTTCGGGCGCGTCATCGAAGGCCTCAACAACGCCGACATCATCAGCAATGCGCCCGTCAGAGACGGCACGGATCGACCGGCAGACAAAATTCTCGTCAAGAGCATCACGCTGCAAAAGCGGTGACGAGTGACAAGTGACGAGTGACGAGATGAAGACATGCTTTTTCTCGTCACTCGTCACTTATCACTCGGCATTAAATACTGTTGTCTTCCGTCTTCGAGCGCGGGTCTAGTTCATAACGATTCCGGTCGCGGCGTTCGACCTTGTCGAGCAGGTCAAGCTCTTCGTTGTCTTCGTAGTTGATCCCGATGGCGTGCGCGTTCTCTTCGACGAGCGATTGATCGGGCGTCGGGTTGCTGCCGGAGACAGACTCCTGTCCGCTGTCGTTCACTTCTTCCCACGAGGCGTCCAAGTCGCCGCCCGAATCGCTCGGCGAGGCGGCGGTGTTCTGGCGCAGGCGTTGGGCCAACTGTTCGGGGTCTTTCGGCGCGCGCGCGATCTCTTCTTCCATGAATTCTTCGATCTCAGGATCAGGCACGAAGTTCGGATCGTTGCTCAGGTAGGAAAACTCTTCCGGCTGTTTTTTTGGCATCTGTCCCATTCTCCTTAACGCTGAAAATTCTGAAGACTTCCACTAATGTTCAGCCAAACAGCCGGAGCTGCTAAACCCGCTGACAGCAAGAAAAACTGCCGCGCCTCTTACCTGAAAATTTGCGCGAGGCGCGAGATGGTATCGGCTGTAAGCTGGTGGCTGTTGACGGTCAATATAGCATAGGGTATGGAAAACTAATCACGCCGCTTCACCGGGACTATTTTATAGCTTTCAAGAAAATACTTGAGCCACGAATGAACACGAATTGGCACGAAAGAGAAAGATCAACGCCCGTCCCATCCTTGCCGGCGCGTTGCTGCTTGAATTCGCTTCCATCTCATTCGGGTTCATTCGCGGCTAACTTTTTCTTGAAATTATAGTTTGTCGGCGAATGCAGAACATGCTAATCCCTGAACGCGAAACAGCGCGCTTACTCTTGCGGGGCTTTGCTCCGGCTGATCTGGACGACTTGGCCGTTATCTTGCACAAACCGGAAGTGATGAAATTTCTCGGCACCGGCCAAGCCATCGAGCGTGCGGAAGCGGAGGAGACTCTGCACAGCATGAACCGGCATTGGGAGCGGCATGGATTCGGGCGCTGGGCGGTGGTTCACAAGGCCGAGCGCAAGTTGATCGGTTTTGCCGGGCTGCGTTCGTTTCACGGGATGCCGGAACTAATGTACTTGCTGGATCGTGAGTACTGGGGCTGCGGGCTGGCAACGGAAGTGGCCGAGTTCTGTCTGCATTTCGGCTTTCGCGAGCAAGGCTTCGACCGGATCAGCGCTTTCGCGCGGGCGGGCAATGTGGCTTCGCGCCGCGTGCTTGTGAAAGTCGGGATGCGATTCGAGCGGAAGATGAAGTTCAAGACAGCGTTGAAGATGTTGGGCGTCAAGGGCAAGGGAGACGAGATGTGGCCGAACGCCTATCTCATGCAGTACGCACTTTCGCAGGACGAGTACGAGTCCCGGTGAAGAGAACAGCGC
>JALZKK010000217.1 GCA_030859285.1 Acidobacteriota bacterium
AGCCAGTTTCGCCCTCTTCGACGACAACCCGGCGCGCATCAACACGCACGAAGCGGAATTCCGCAAAGTCACGCCGGCGATCTTACAGCGCACGGCGAAAGAGTATCTGCGCCCGACTAATCGCACCGTCCTCGTCGTCGAAACCAAAGCCGCGCCGACTGCCGCCGCCGCGCCGAAGCAGTAGCCGGGCGCGGAGCAGAGTTGTCAGACAACATTCACGGAGACGTTTATGAACTTAAAGAAATTCTCTCGCACCCTGTTAGCCGCGCTCGCGCTGACGATATTCGCGTCCACAACAACGCCCGCGCAAAGCGAGCCAAGCGCGCCGCCACAGAAGCAGACGCCGCCCGAAGGCGGCCAGCCGAAGGCTTTCACGTTGCCGCGCAAGCAGGAGTTCTCGCTGCCGAACGGCCTGCGGGTGACAATGGTCCCCTACGGCGCGATTCCGAAAGTCACAGTGGCGGCCTACGTCAACACGGGCAACATCAACGAGACCGCCGAGCAAACGTGGCTGGCCGATCTCACCGCCGCGATGATGAAGGAAGGGACGGCGACGCGCACCGCCGAGCAGATCGCGCAAGAGGCGGCACGCATGGGCGGCGGCCTCAATCTCGGCGCGGGCCTCGATCAAACGACTGCCTCTATCGACGTGCTTTCAGAGAACGGCCCGGCGGCGGTCGCGCTTGTCGCCGACGTGTTGCAGAACCCAAAACTCCCTGCAACGGAACTCGCGCGCCTGAAGAATGACGCCCTGCGCCGTGTCACCGTCGCGCGCTCGCAGCCCGGCCAGATCGCCTTCGAGCGTTTCCGCCAAACGCTCTATCCGAGCCACCCTTACGGGCGGATCTTCCCGACCGAGGAGATGATCAACCGTTACACCGTCGAGGACGTGCAGAAGTTTTACCGCGACAACTTCGGCGCGGCGCGCACGCACCTGTACATCGCCGGCCAGTTCAATCCGGCGCAGATGCGTCAAGCTGTTGAGCAGTCATTCGGTCGATGGGCGGGCGGCGCGGCGGCAATCGAGAACATCCCGAAGCCAGTAGCACAGCGCGCGCTGCATCTGATCGACCGCCCCGGCGCGGCGCAATCGACGCTCTACGTCGGCCTGCCGGTCGTCGATCCGAGCCACCGTGATTACATGTCGCTCTACGTGGCGAACGCGCTGCTCGGCGGCTCGTTCGGCTCGCGCATCACCTCGAACATCCGCGAGCAGAAGGGCTACACTTACTCGCCCTTCAGCCAAGTCTCGATCCGCTTCCGCGATGCCTATTGGGTCGAAATCGCCGACGTGACCACCGCCGTCACCGGGCCGTCGCTCAAGGAAATCTTCTACGAGATCGACCGCCTGCGGAATGAGCCGCCGTCCGCAGATGAACTGCAAGGCATCAAGAACTACTTGGCCGGCATCTTCGTCATCTCAAACTCTTCGCGGCAGGGCATTATCAACCAACTCGCCCTGCTCGACCTGCACCGCTTAGACGACCGCTTCCTGACCAGCTTCGTGCAGAACGTGTTGGCCGTCACTCCTAAAGACGTTCAACGCATCGCGCAAACATACATCACGCCCGACAAGATGACTATCATCGTCGTCGGCGACAAAGCGAAGGTCGCCGAACAAATCTCAGCCTTCGGTGAAGTCGTGAACAACTGAGCCGCGCTCGCCAACTGAAAAAGCTGACGGCCATCATGGAAGATGATGGCCGTCAGCTTTTTCGCCGTGAATATGCGGGCGATTTGCCGACATCTGCTAAAATGACGACCAAAAAATTCCAGCAGCATCGTTATGAGCCGAACCATCGAAGACCAACTACTCAACCCCCAACCCGGCAGTGCCGCTGCCCGCGCGCGGGACTTCGGCATTGATCTAACTTTGTTGATTCGACGATTGGAACTCACGCCCGAACAGAGAGCCAATGAACTACAGCGGACGATGCGGTCGCTGGCGCAAGCGCGTCTAAGTTTGCAAAAGAAAGGTCCTGATTCCCGCGCGTGATCGAATTAGAACCAACGCTCCGGCTGCTCTTCGGCCAGCAAGTTGAGTTCGTCATCATCGGCGGCTTCGCCATGAACTTGCACGGCTCCGCGCACGTGACCTTTGATCTCGATGTGTGCTACGAGCGTTCGCGCGCCAATCTTAAACGCATCGCCGCCGCGCTCGCGCCATATCACCCGCGACCACGAGGTTTTCCCGAAGATTTGCCATTCATCTGGGACGAACAGACCTTGCAGCACGGAACTAATTTCACGCTGATTACAGACTTCGGCGATATTGACTTGCTCGGCGAAGTCAGCGGCTTGGGTAATTACGAAGCAGTCCTCGCGGCTTCGATAGTCATGCCGCTTTACGGATTTGACTGTCGGGTGCTTTCGCTCGACGCGCTGATCATCGCCAAACGCGCCGCCGGTCGCGTCAAAGATTTAATGGCGCTGCCTGAACTCGAAGCTCTCCGCGAAGTCACACAAAAATCCGAAGATTGAATTCTTACGTGCAAGCTCGGCGCAAGTCAGGCCGAAGGCTTTGTCTCCTTCATCCTTCATCCTTCATCCTTGCTCTCGCGCGTTCGGCGACGAGGCGGCGGTAGGCTTCGTCGCGGCTCAGACCTAATTCGCGGGCGGCGCGCTTCAGTGCGGCACGGTGATCGAATCCTTCGGCTCCAAGTTCGGCGACGCGCGCAGCGATGCTCACGATAGCAATCTCTTCATCGTTAATTGCTGCATTGATAACTGTGCCGTCAATGAGCAACACCATTTCGCCGCGCGCGGCTTGTGGTGCGGCGAATCTTTGCTCCAGTTTGCTTAAAGGAGCGCGCGCAAACTCTTCGTGCAGTTTGGTCAGTTCGCGTGCGACGACCGCCTCGCGCTCGCCGAGTATTTCGCGCGCGTCGGCGAGAGTGGCGGCGATGCGGTGCGGGGCTTCGTAGAAGATGAGCGTCGCGGGAAATGTTTTGAGTTGCGCGAGCCGCACGCGGCGGGCCGTCGCGCGCGCAGGAAGAAAGCCGCCGAAGTAAAATTCGTCGGTCGGCAAGC
>JALZKK010000233.1 GCA_030859285.1 Acidobacteriota bacterium
GGGCGCTTCTGTCGAATCCGATCTGAATGGTTCGTCTTCCCCGAAAGACGTTCAGCAAATTCCCGAATCCGGTTGACGCTTTTGCATCCGCAAGGCCAAAGCCGCGTGTGCGGTGGGCTTTCTTCCAGTCCCGAAGCGCACGCCCGCTTCTATTGCGCGGGCTTTTGATCTGTAGCGGAGATGACAAGCGATGAGTGAAGTAAACGTCCAACTCAAAGACGGAGCGGCTGCACAAGTGCCGGCTTCTATGAGCGTGGCTGAAGCCTTGAAGCAACTCGACCGCGACGCGGCGAAGCAGGCGCTCGCAGCTAAAGTCAACGGCCACGAAGTCGATCTGTCGCGCCCGTTGGATTCCGTCAATGTCAACGGCGATACGATACAGATCGAACCGGTTTTGCCGCAGACGCGCGATGGCCTCGACGTGCTGCGCCACTCGACCGCGCACTTGCTCGCCGCTGCCGTCCTCGATCTCTTTCCGGGAACGAAGCTCGGCATTGGTCCCGCGCTCTTGGATGATCCGCGTTATGGATTTTTCTACGACGTGATCGCACCGCGACAATTGACCGAAGATGATCTGCCCGTCATTGAGAAACGGATGCGCGACATCGCCAAGCGTAACCTTGCGTACCGTCGCGAAGAGATTACGAAGGCAGACGCCAGCAAAATCTTCGCCGGGCGCGACGAGCCTTTGAAGTGCCAATTGATCGAGGCTAAAGGCGGCGACACGGTGAGCGTCTATTACATCGACGGTTCGCCGTTCATCGATTTCTGTCTCGGCCCGCATGTGCCGAACACGAACCGTTTGAAAGCATTCAAGCTGCTCTCGCTCGCCGGCGCGTACTGGATGGGCGATGCGGCGCAGCCGCAAATGCAGCGCATCTATGGGACGGCCTTTTTCACGCCCGAAGAACTCGATGCTTGGCTCAAACAGCGCTTGGAGGCCGAGCGCCGCGATCATCGTCGTATCGGGCGCGAGCTTGATCTGTTCTCGATTCAAGAGCAGTACGGGCAAGGGCTGATCTTCTGGCATCCGAAAGGCGGGATGATCCGCAAAGCGATGGAGGACTACCTCTACGAAGAACTCCAACGACGCGGGTACAGTCTCGTCTATACGCCGCACATCGCCAAGCGCGAGTTGTGGCAGGTCAGCGGACACGAACAGAATTACGGCGATTCGATGTTCGCGCCGACGACGCTCGAAGAAGTCGAGTTTCGCTTGAGGCCGATGAACTGCCCGTTCCACATCGGCATTTATAAATCGCAACAGCGCAGTTACCGCGATTTGCCACAGCGTTACGCCGAGATGGGGACGGTTTATCGCGCCGAACTATCGGGGACGCTGCACGGCCTAATGCGCGCGCGCGGCTTCACGGTGGACGACGCACACCTCTTCTGCACGCCGGAGACAGTGCGCCCAGAAATCGACGGCTGTGTGGACTTCGCCAATCAAGTGCTTCGCACCTTCGGCTTCGACAAGATCAAGTTCGAGTTGTCAGTCAAAGGTTCAGACACGACGAAGCAATATCTCGGCACACAAGAGCAGTGGGAGCAGGCCGAAGCTGCGCTAACTGAAGCATTGCAAGCGCGCAGCATCGATTACGAACATATCGAAGGCGAGGCGGCTTTCTACGGCCCGAAGATCGACATCAAGATTGAAGACGCCATCGGTCGCCGGTGGCAACTCGGCACGGTGCAGTACGACTTCAACTTGCCGGAACGCTTCGAGCTTGAATACACCGGCGAGGACAACAAGCCGCACCGTCCTGTCATGATCCACCGCGCGCTCTTCGGATCAATCGAGCGGTTCTTCGGCGTCCTGATCGAGCATTACGCGGGCGCATTCCCGCTCTGGCTCGCGCCCGTGCAAGTCGCCGTGCTGCCGATCACGGATCGCGTCAACGCCTACGCCGAACAGATCGCGCAGGAACTACGCGCCGCCAGCCTCCGCGTCGAAGTGAATCTGCACGGCGACAAAATCGGCGCAAAAATTCGCGACGCGCAGTTGCAAAAAATTCCCTTCATGCTCGTCCTCGGCGACCGCGAAATGGAAGAAGGCAAAGTCGCCGTCCGCGAACGCACGCAAGGCGACATCGGGCAAATGTCAATCGAGGAATTCAAAAACGCGGCGCTCCGACTCGTTGAGTCCCGCGCCTTAACGAATACATAGTCCAAAGTCCAATGTCCAAAGTCAAAAACCATTTTCCCGACATTGGACATTGGACTTTGGACTCCGACTAGGAGGTGTGGCAATAGCAACAGGCTTTCGCGGGCGCGGACAGCGCCCTGACCATCGGCGGCAACCGTCCGCGCGCATCAATGACCGTATCCGCGTGCCGGAAGTGCGCGTCATCGGTGACGACGGCGAGCAGCTCGGCATTATGAACACGCGCGCGGCGATCCAGATGGCACGCGAGCGCGGCCTCGATCTGGTGGAAGTCGCGGCGACCGCCGATCCGCCCGTCTGCCGTATCATCGACTTCGGCAAGTTCCAGTACGAGTCGAAGAAGAAGGCGAACGAGGCGAAGAAGAAGCAGGTCATCATCACCGTCAAGGAAGTGAAATTTCGTCCCGGCACGGATGATCACGATTACAACTTCAAGATGAAGCACGCGCGCGAGTGGCTGCAAGACGGCGATAAGGTCAAGGCCACGATTTTCTTTCGCGGGCGTGAGATAACGCATCGCGAACTGGGCCAGCAACTTTTAGAGCGGCTCGAACGCGACTTAACTGATGTCGGCGAAGTCGAGGCGCGCCCTCGGATGGAGGGCAATCAGATGTTTCTGATCTTCGCTCCCAAAAAACATAAAGGCGGCGGAGGCGGTGGAACGAAACCGGAGGCTGGCCCCAAACCCGGCGGCCAACCGCCCACGCCCGGCAACACGCCGGCAGGCGAACAGTAAGAATTTTTGATTTGCGATTGAAGAGAGTAGATATTCCGACAAAGTTTATGGTACTTTTGGCACACCACTTGAGCTACCACGTATTCTCAACACTTAGCGACACCAAGCTAAATTGAGCCAATATTGGTGTGCCTTTTTTCAACACTTCAAAG
>JALZKK010000255.1 GCA_030859285.1 Acidobacteriota bacterium
AATGGCTCGAACGCCGCTTCTCAGAAAGAAGCCGCCGCGCAGCAGCAAGCGCAGCAACCGCAGATCATCGACGTGACGACTGCCGCAGCGATCACGCGCGAACTCCCGCGCTTTATCGAAGCGACGGGCAGCCTCGTCGCCGATGAACAGACGGACGTGGCCTCGAACATTGCGGGGCGCGTCGTCGCGGTCGGCGTGGATCTCGGCGACTACGTGGGGCGCGGCGCGACGCTTGTTCGCCTTGACGACGCCGACGCGCGTTTGCGTCTCACGCAACTGCAAGCGCAAGCAGAGGGAGCGCGCTCTGCTGTCAGGCAGACGGAAGCGCGCATCGGCCTCCGACCCGGACAGGCTTTCGATCCGACGCGCGTGCCGGAAGTCGGAGCAGCGCGGGCCACGCTCGATCTGGCCGAGAAGAATCTGCGGCGTTACGAACAGTTAATTGAATCGGGCGACGTGTCGCGCGCCGCCTACGATCAGCAACGCGCGCAACGCGATCAATTGCGCGAGCAATACGAAGCGCAGTTGGCTGCCGCGCGACAGAATTATGCCGGCGTCCAGACCGCCCGCGCCGCCGCCGAAGGGGCTGAGGCACAAGTCGCGCAAGCGCGCAAGGCGATCACGGACGCGGTGATTTACGCGCCGATCAGCGGCTACGTCGCAGAGCGGACGGCGGACGTGGGCGAGTACGTCACAACTTCTTCTAAGCTCGTGACGCTCGTTCGCACCAACCCTCTGCGCGTGCGGATCGATATTCCCGAACAGTTTATCTCGCTCGTCGCGCCGGGGCAGGCCGTCTCCGTCAACACGAGCGCATACGCAGATCGCAACTTCGCAGGCCGCGTCGCGCGCATCTCGCCCAACGTCGCGGCCAACTCGCGCACGCTAACCATCGAGGCCGAAGTCGAGAACGGACAAAACTTGCTCAAGCCCGGACAGTTCGCCACCGTCCGCATCGCGCAACCAAAGCCGGAGCCGGCGATCCTCGTCCCGGCGCGCGCCGTCCGCACGGACGTGAACGTGAGCCGCGTCTTCGTCATCAAGGACGGGCGCGCCCTCGAGCGCGTCGTCCAACCCGGCCAACCCGAAGGCGAACTCATCGAGATCAAAAGCGGCCTCGCCGACGGCGAACTCGTCGCCACCGGCAACGTCGAGGCGTTGAGCGATGGAGCTTTAGTACGTCAATAAGTTCAAAGTCAACAGCCTGCTTTCAGACTTTGAACTTTGAACTTTGAACTTTGAACCGTTATGCAAAAGCTAGCTGAAATCTGCGTCCGTCGTCCGGTGTTTGCGACGATGTTGATTCTGTCGTTGACGGTCGTCGGCGTGTTCTCGTACTTCTCTCTGGGCGTCGATCTGTTTCCGAAGATCGATTTGCCGACGATCACGGTCACGGTCGTCAATCCCGGCGCATCGCCGCGCGAGATCGAGACGGAGGTGACAGATCGTGTCGAGGCCGCCGTCAACACGATCAGTGGTATTGATGAACTGCGTTCGACTTCGGTCGAAGGCGTCTCGCAGGTCTTCGTCCAATTCCTGTTGGAGAAGAATCCAGACATCGCGGCACAAGAAGTTCAGAACAAAGTCAATCTCGTCAAGAATGATCTACCGGAGACGGCGGAAGAACCCGTCGTGCAGAAGCTCGACACGGACGCTGCGCCCGTCTTACGCATCGCCGTTTCTGCGCCGCGCTCTCTGCGCGATGTGACCGACATCGCCGACAGGGGGATCAAGGAACGCATCGAGACGATCAGCGGCGTCGGCAACGTCGAGATTATCGGCGGCAGCCGGCGCGAGATTGGGATCAAAGTCGATCCCGACAAGATGCGCGCCTTCAACGTGACGGTGCCGGAAGTGGCGGCGGCGATCCGTTTGCAGAACATGGAAGTGCCGGGCGGTCGGATCGATGAAGGCACGCGCGAGTTGACCGTCCGCACGATGGGTCGCATCACCAATCCGGCGGATTTCAACGACATCGTGATCTCGACGCGCGGCGGCTACGCGGTGAAGATTAGCGACATCGGCTATGCCGAAGACGGCGCGGAAGAACAGCGCACCGCCGCGCGCTTGAACGGCCAGCCTGCCGTGACTTTGATCGTCACGAAACAATCGGGGACCAACACGGTCGCCATCGCCGAAGCCGTCAAAGAGCGGCTCGTGGAGATTCAGCCGCTTTTGCCGGCGGGCGTCCAGACTCAGATCGTCGGCGACCAATCGATCTTCATCAAAGCGGCGGTCGAATCGATCCGCACACACTTGATCGAGGGCAGCATCCTCGCGGCCATCGTCGTCTTCCTCTTTTTGTGGAACGTGCGCTCGACACTGATCGCGGCCATCGCGATTCCTTCGTCGATTATCGCCACCTTCGCATTGATGGCGGCGATGGGCTACACCTTGAACATGATCACGATGCTTGCGCTGACCTTAATGGTCGGCATCGTGATCGATGATGCAATTGTCGTCCTCGAAAATATCTACCGCTTCATCGAAGAGAAAGGTTACACGCCGTTTCAAGCGGCGATTGAAGGCACGCGCGAGATCGGCCTTGCGGTGACGGCGACGACGCTCTCATTGCTGGCGGTCTTCATCCCCGTCGGCTTCATGGGCGGCATCATGGGACGCTTCATGTCCTCGTTCGGCCTGACCGCTTCGTTTGCCGTCGCCGTCTCGCTCATCGTCTCGTTCACCCTCACGCCGATGCTCGCCGCGCGCCTGATCAAGCGCAAGGATGAAAGCGGAAGGATGAAGGATGAAGGCCAAGACATTGCAGAGCCTGAATCGGACGCCGCGAGCGAGGCACATGAGAAGGCTGCTGATCGCAATGCGGTTGACGAGCGAATGGGCTTGTGGATGCAGAACGGTGAAGCGGGCGAGCAAGCATCATCTATCGACCAACACCAAACAACGGACCACGGACCACGGACCACGGACCGTCGCTCCAGCAAAGAAGGCCGCTTCTATAGTCCGATTGATCGAACGTACATGAAGCTGCTGGGCTGGTCGATGGCACATCGTTGGGCGGTGGTGGGTTTGTGCATATTAGTGACTCTGAGCATCGTGCCGCTGTTTATGTTCGTCGGCAAAAACTTTTTGCCGGTGGACGATCAATCACAATTCGAGATCAACGTGCGCGCGCCCGAAGGCAACTCGCTGGCGGCGACTTCGACGCTCGTCGAGCGCATTGCGGCGGACGTGCGCCGAATGCCCGGCGTCACCGACACGCTTGTGACCATCGGCGGCGACCGGCAGCAACTCGTCAACAGCGCGGGCATTTACGTGAAGCTCTCGCCCATCGACGAGCGCGAGGTGACGCAGGAAGATTTAATGGTCAAGTCGCGCGAGTTGTTGCAAAACTACCCGCCAGACCTTCGCACGAGCGTCGCGCAAGTGGCGGCGATCTCCGGCGGCGGCCAGCGCAATGCGGATATTCAGTACGTGATCGGCGGCCCCGACTTGCAGAAGCTGACAGCTTATTCCGAACAGCTTTTGCAAAAGATGAAGTCGATCCCCGATGTAGTGGACGCCGATTCGTCGCTCGTCACGGGCAAGCCGGAACTTCGCGTCAGCGTAGATCGCGCGCGTGCCGGCGATCTCGGTGTCAAGATCGGCGACATCGCGCAGTCTTTGAACACGCTCGTCGCCGGACAGGAAGTTTCGACGTTCAACGAAGGCACGGAGCAGTATGACGTGCGCCTGCGCGCGACGGGCGAGGCGAGGACTGACGCCGAGAGTTTGAGTCGTTTATTTGCGCCTTCGGCCAAGCTCGGCTGGGTGAGCCTCGACAATCTCGTGCGGGTTGAAGAAGGCACTGGTCCCTCTGCGATTGATCGTCTGAACCGGCAGCGGCAGGTGACGCTGACGGCCAACGTCCGCCCCGGAGGCTCGCAATCAGGCGTGTTGGATGCGATGAATGGGTTCATCAATGAGATGAATCTTGAGCCGGGCTACACGACCGGCACTGCCGGGCGCTCGAAGGAATTGGGTCGCGCGGGCTACTACTTCGGCTTGGCCTTCGCGCTCTCGTTCATCTTCATGTACATGGTGCTGGCCGCGCAGTTCGAGTCGTTCATCCATCCAGTCACCATCTTGCTGACACTGCCGCTCGCGATCCCGTTCGGCATCCTTAGCTTGCTGGTGACGGGGCAGACGGTCAACATCTTCTCAGGGTTAGGTCTGCTCCTACTCTTCGGCGTCGTTAAGAAAAACGCGATTTTGCAGATCGATCACACGAACGAACTACGCTCGCAAGGCATGGAACGGCTCGAAGCGATCCTGCAAGCGAACCGCGACCGGCTGCGACCGATTTTGATGACAACTATCGCGCTCGTCGCCGGCATGTTGCCGCTCGTTTTATCACAGGGGCCGGGTTCGGGGACCAATCGTTCCATCGGCGTCCTCGTCGTCGGCGGTCAATCGTTGTGCTTGCTGCTGACATTGTTGGCCGTGCCGGTCTTTTATTCGTTGTTCGATGATCTCGGACGCAGCAAAGTGTGGGGCCGTATCGCTGATCGCGTCGGCGGCGCATGGGCGTGGGCGCGCAGACGAACGGCGACGGCGGCGGGCGCGCTCTTTGGCAAGTTTTAGCTGGGAGCGCGGACGGCTCGTCCGCCGTGAGCGCGAAGCGCGAATAAAGTGTGCGCGATCACCTGACGCCAGAGTGAAAGCGAATCTCGGTTAGCTCGCTCGCGCGAGCTTGGCGGACGAGCCGTCCGCGCTCCCAGCGGTGGCGATCTTGGTCAGGCTGCGGTAGTGGTTGCAATGTTATGAAAGAGTTACTCGTGAAAATAGTGAGACTGTCGATGCTGCTTGTCGCCCTGTCAATTGGCACACAGGCTCAACCTGCGGCTCCGGTGGCGGAGACAATCAGTGCCTCCGCGTCAGAGTTGCCGGTCGCGGAAAAAACGGCAGCGGCGCTAAACCCGCCTGCCGCGACAACAGCGCTCCCGCCCGTCAATCGCGTCGGCGTGGATGTGGCGGAGCAGCGTCCGTTGACTTTACGCGAAGTGATCGCGCTGGCGCTGAAGAATGCGAAGGACATTGAAGTGGCGCGCGAGAATGTGCGGATCGCGGAGTTTGATCTGAAGGGCGCGCAGGGCGTTTACGATCCGCGCTTCGTGACTTCGACTTTCTTTGAGCGGGTGGAGACGCCGACGGCCAGCTTTCTCGGTGGCAGCGCGAGCGGGGCGGTGACGCAGGGCGGTTTAGTTGGCTCGGCGCGCTTCGAGGGCCTCAGTCCGAAGGGCGGCGGTAATTACCGCTTCGAGTTTTCCAGCGCGCGGCAGACGACCGACAGTCTCTTCGCCTCGCTCAACCCGCAGTTCCCGGCGAGTTTCAATTTCACCTACACGCAGCCCCTCTTGCGCGGGCGCAACTTCGATCAGAGCCGCCGTGTGATCGAGATTGCGAAGAAGAATCTCGCGCTCACGGACGCGCAGTTTCGCCAGCGCGCCATTGAAACGATCACGAATGTCCAACGCGCTTACTGGGACTTGGCCTTCGCGCTGAGAAACCTGCAAGTGCAACGCGACACAGTGCGCGACGCGCGCGCGCAACTCGAACACAACAAGCGGTTGGTGGCGGAAGGCGTCCTCGCGCCGATTGACGTGGTCGCGGCGGAAGCGCAAGTCGCGGGCTTTGAGCAGCAGGTTTATGCCGCGCTCGACGAAGTAGGCCGCGCCGAGAACGCGCTGAAGAATGTGATCGCGGAAAATCGCGAGGCCGACATCTGGAATGTCTCGCTGGTCCCCATTGATGCGCCGGACACCGCCGCGAGCTTGCCAAGTGTCAGCCTGCCCGCCGCGATGGAGACGGCGCTCAAGAGCCGGCCCGAATTGCAGCAATCGGATGTGGCCCGCGCGATCAACGAGATCGAACAACGCTTCGCACGCGAACAGACTAAGCCACAAGTTGACTTGATCGCTACCTACGGCGCGACGGGGCTGGCCGGCACGCTCGGCAGCGACGGCACGCTCAACCCGTTTACCGCCTCCAATGAACAACTGCGCGCGCGCATCAACGAGTTATCGCGGATCGGCAATTTGCCGCCGCTCGTCGCGCCGCCCGCCCAAGTCTTGCCCGACACGCTCATCGGCGGTTACGGCCAGTCGCTCGCGAATCTCGCGGCGAATCGCTTCAACACCGTGCGCGTTGGCGTCACGCTCAATCTGCCGCTGCGGAATCAAACAGCAAAGGCGCAATTAGGCCGCACGCTCGTCGAGGGCGAGCGCATCAAGACGCAGCGCGAGCAGTTGGAGCAGTTGATTCAAGTGGAAGTCCGCAATGCCTTGCAAGCAACGCAGACCGCCGAAGCGCGCCTGCGCGCGGCGACGACGCAACGCAACGCTTCCGAGCAACAGTACGCCAGCGAGCAACGCAAGTTCGCGGCGGGACAATCAACTTTCTTTCTCGTCCTCGAACGCCAGACCGCCCTCGCCAACGCCCGCGCGGGTGAACTGCGCGCCCAGACTGATCTCAATAAATCGGTCGCCGAACTCAACCGCGCCACCGGCAACGCGCTCGAAGCGCAGCAAGTCAGCGTCAAATAAGTCCAAAGTCCAAAGTCTAAAGTCCAAAGTCCAAAGTCAGAACACTGTTCTCCGACTTTGGACTTTGGACTTTAGACTTTGACTTTTACCCACAGCGGCCAGTGATCGGAGAGTTCGATGCGGCGTGTGATGCCGTGCGCTTGGGGTTGGAGTCCGCGTAGCCAGAGCCAGTCGAGTTTGAGTTCGATGATGAAGGTGTGCCACGTCGAGCGGTCGTCGGGGAAGGGCGTGTTGAAGTTCGCCGCGCCGAAGAGTTGGCGGGCGGCGCGCACGTCCTTGCCTTTGATCGTGTTGAAGTCGCCTAAGATGATGGCGCGCTCGATCTGCGGATAGCGCGCGAGGTCTTCAATCGTGGCGCGGAGTTGGTCCATCTTTTTCGCGACGGGGATGCGCGTTTCGGCATGGACGGAATAGACGCGCACTTGGTTCTTTCCGAGTTGGACGGTCGCGCCGATGCCTGCGCGGCGGCGTTTGTTGGGTCCCTCGTGCGGCAGCACGAGCCGCGTCACATCCTGCAACGGGTAAAGACTGAGAATCGCAACGCCGGTCTCATCCTCTTTCTGTTTGGCGTCGGCGCGCGGCGGCGCGGCCCAAGCGTAGTTCATCTTTAACTCTTCGGCCATCAAGCGCGCGGTGTTGATGTGGTCAGTCCGCTCCTTGCCGCGATCTACTTCTTGCAAGCCGATGACGCTCGCGCCGCCGATCTCTGCATCTTCGCGCAGCAGCGTGATCAATCTGCGAAGGTCTTTGCCACCGCGCCAGCGCATGTTGTAGCTGACGATCTTGATCTCGATAGGCGTTTGTTGAATTGCCTCCGTCGCCGGCTTCATTACGCCGCCGGTCTCCAATAGCGCATCGCCGCTCGCGCTAACCGTGATTGCCGCCCGCGTGAGCGGCTCAGGCGCGGGCGATTGCGGCGCGGCTGTCAACGCCGCCGCGAAAAGACACGCGCACGCCAACCAGAGAGACGTGCGGCGTGAGACTCGCGCCGTCCGTGCTGGCCTACGATCAAATATCTGTGGCTTGCTGCTCGTCATCTTCCGCTTCTCCCTCGCCGGCAAATGGAGCCGCGCCCGCGAGAAAGCGCGCCGCGCGGGGATTGATCGAATAACGACAACGATCCGTTTCCAATACTTCGCCGTCGGTGTTGACCTTGATCACGCGCGAGAAATCTAGCTCCAACTCGCGCACTTGAAAATAATGCACGCGCTCATCTTCGATATGGTCGCCGCCGGAGACGCGCGTCAGCAAAGAGATAAATTCCAGCGTCGGCATCGCTTCGATGATGCACACGTCCAAGAGCGCATCGTCGATGACGGCGTGCGGCGCGATCATGCGCCCGCCGCCGACGAGGCGCGAATTGCAGACGGCGAACATTTGCACGTCAAGCTCGCGCTCGCTCATCTCGCCGTCCTCCACGACGCGCAGGCGCGCACGCACCGGTTCATAATCCAACAACACTTGCGCGCCGCCGACGAGATACGCCAGCTTGCCCGCGATGGACTTCAACTGCGGATCGACCGCATCCGAGACTTCGGCGATGAAACCGCCCGCCGAGACGTTGACGAATCGCCGCTCGTTAAGCGACCCAACATCGACCTCGATCACGCGCCCTTCAGAGAGAATGTCAAGCGCCGCCTCGATCTCTTCGGGCAACCCCAACGCCGCCGCGAAATCGTTGCCCGTGCCGAGGGGGACCAATCCGAAAGTGATTCTTTCAAGCGCACCGTCAACGCCGGCCACTCCGTTCAAGGCTTCATTCAACGTCCCGTCGCCGCCCGCCACGAACAATTGTTCGCAGCCTGCCTGCGCCGCCTCTTCCGCCGCCCGCGCCGCATCGCCCGACCCCACCGTCATCACGATGTCCATTTCGCCGAAACGCTCGCGCAGCCGCTCATTCATCGCCTGCAAATAATCCGGCCCGGAGTCAGTGCCGGAGACGGGATTCACGATCAGTCTTGATTTCATAAAGTAGGAGTCAGAAGTCAGGAGTCAGAAGTCAGGAGGAAAGCATCTGTCTTTATGCTGACTCCTGACTTCTATTTTTAGTCCATCGCGCGCTTCAATCGTTTCGCCGGGCCAGAATTTTTTGGCTTCGGCGGCAATATCAATGCCGTCCCATTGCGGGTAGAGATGCGCGAGCATGACGCGGCGTGGGGTGGCATGTTCGGCTAATTGCATCGCGTCTTGCAATTCAAGATGCGACTCGACGGGCTTACTGTGCGGGAACGAACATTCCATCAAAAAGAGATCGACGCCGCGCGCAAAGTCGGCGAGCGCGTCTGTGTAGCCCGTGTCGGAAGTATAGACGAGCGACGCGCCGCCTTGCTCTTGCAGGCGTAGCGCGAGGCTTTCGGATGTGTGCGGCGTGGAGAAAGTTTCGGCGCGTAGTTCGGGGAAGATGTCGAATGCTTCGCGCGGAGCGACTTCGCGCACTTCGATGGGGAAAGGTTGTTTCAATAAGCCGTAGTCATTCGCTTGATCAAACGCCTCAAGCAGTTTCTTCAAACCGCGCGGGCCGTAGATGGTTAAGAGTTTGCGGCGCGCTTGCGTCTGCGGCGCGTATTTCGTGCCGAACAAAAGCGGCGCGAGGCCGCCGACATGATCGAGATGAAAATGGCTGATCCAGATCGCATCCAAGTTGACCCAATCGAGTTGCTCCTGCGCCACGCGATGGACTGCTGGCGCGCTCGCGTCTAACAGCAACGAACCGCCCGCCGTCTCCAGCCAGAAGCCGGAGGACGCGCGTTGCGGGTGCGGCACAGACGTACCCGATCCGAGGACGACGAGTTTCATAAGTAGTTTTGCCTTTCTGAAACGCAAGGCTAACAACTCGTTGTGACGCGCGTCAAATAACAGCCACTTGACCGCCGCGCGGCGCATAAGTTAAACCTCAGATACCAGCAAAAGGAGACAGGCAAAAAAATATGCACATGGAAAGCACAGAACTTGATGTGCTGGCGATCTTCTCGCACCCGGACGACGCGGAGTTGACGGTGGCGGGGACGCTCTTGAAGTTGAAACACTTGGGCTACCGGACAGGCGTGTTGGATATGACACGCGGCGAGATGGGGACGCGCGGCACGATGGAAGGCCGCGCCGAGGAAGCGCGCGAAGCGGCGCGGATCATGGGCCTCGACGCGCGCCTGAATCTCGAACAGCCTGACGGCCACGTGATGCTCACAGACGAAGCGCGCCGCGCCCTCGTGCGTGTGTTGCGCGCCACAAAGCCCAAAGTCTTATTCACTTCCCACTGGGACGATCCGCATCCCGATCACGCGCACACCGCGCGGATCGCGCGCGAAGCCGCGCGCCTCGCCAGCATGAAGCGTTACGATGCGGCGTTCGAGCAGGCATACGTCCACATGCCGATGATCGCGCACGCCGTCTATTCGCGGCTCGTCGTGCCTTCGTTCATCGTGGACGTGTCGGATTTCGTCGAAGAGAAGATGCAAGCGATCCGCGCACACGTCTCGCAATTTTACCGCGAAGGCTCGGACGAACCAGTGACCCGGATCAGCGACAAAAACTTTCTCGCCCAGATGGAATACCGAATGCGCTACTACGGCTCGCTCATCAACGTCGCTGCCGGCGAAGCCTTCTACGTCCGCGAAGCCCTCAACGTCGCCGACCCGGTCGAGCTGTTGACGCGCCCGATGAACATTTATTCGTAGTGATGAGTTGAATATGTGTTAGGTGCTACCCTTTAATAGATGGGAATTGGATATGAGATTTAGAAAAGTCATCATAGCTCTTTTAACCATTTCAGTCTTATTTCTTGGTGACAGCTTCGCCTCAAACATTACGTCTGTTCTCATTCAAGATAAAAGTAATGTTACGGCTCAGGAGAAAGAAGAAGTTCAAGATTTCGCCAAGCGTTTCGTAGAGCGAATGTTAGAAACGAGAGATGTAACCCCCCTTATAAATGAGTTCTTCCTAACTGGTTTTATCTCTTTTTTCGAGCAAGACTATTATGAGAAAGTTTTGCCCAAACTTTACTCACGGCTTAGTACATTGGAAACAAAGTTATTTGATTAGGATGCAATCTTGTCGTACCCTGTGTGCATGGCACGAACAACACAACTTGTAAAACTAACCAAAAACGACATCGGTTCTTTGACCACTCTTTTAACTC
>JALZKK010000287.1 GCA_030859285.1 Acidobacteriota bacterium
GACACACGTGAAGCGGTTGCACCGCCGGACAATCTGTTTTTCAAAGTCGACAGAAATGCACGCCGCCGTCATCAAACTCTATGTCAACTACTTGAATGCTTGGCAGCATAAATTGTGAGACACGACCAGTAGAACAATCACGCGCCGCGCGACGCGAGGCAAAGACGCTTCTGGAAAAAGCAAAGCGGGCGGTCGAGATTGCGATTGAAGAAGGCGAAGAACGTGCGTCGAGTTTTTGGGAACCGTCAACGGATGTGAGCTAGAACAACCTGTAAGTTGTCGGGAGTTCAAGTCTCCTCCTGCTACCAATTTTTCAACGCGGGTTAAACGATAACGAACGGCAACGCTAATCGCTCATTTCTTTTGTGCGTGAAGCGCGGCTGCACTGTCCGCGTCCGTTCCAGTTTTAATTTTCGGCGTTCGCCGCCGGTAAAAATCTTGCCGTGTTCCTTCAGCCCGTGCTACCGTATGAGGCACACATCGGGAGTACACTAAACAAGGAGTAAAAGACATGCAACGCTTCGCGATCCGAATTTCAGTTGCCCTCGCCACTTTCTTCATTGGCAGCGCCGCCGCTTATCTTCCGTCTGTCTTACGCTTCGACTCGGCCTCTGACACCGCCGCCGAGCGTGAAGTGTTGCAGGTGGAAGCGGAGTATATCCGGGCGCATCTTGAGCGCGATGTGGTGGCATTGGACAATATCTTGGCCGAGGATTTCAGTTCTTTTGGCGGGCGGGTAAGGAAGGAGCATCGGTTGGCATTGCTCGCTAATCCGCTCTTCACAATCAGCTCACTCTCAACGACGGACGTACACGTGAGAGTCAGCGATGATGAAGCGTGGATCAGCGGCAAAGCGCGGATGAGAGCTAGTTACAAAGAGAGGGAATTCGCCCGCCCGTCTTACGAGTTCGCTCGCCGCTACGTCAAGCGGCAAGGGCAATGGCAGATCATTCATATGTCATTTGCCCTCACGAGGCGATGACGCGCGCCTCGTGATATAGCTTTCAAGAAAAAGAATTAGCCACGAAGAAGCACAAAAAACGCAAAAGGGAGAAGCAAGAATTGCCTTCACCGGCGAAGCCTTCACCTTTTATGTGTTTTGTGCCTTTTTGTGGCTAATCCTTTTTCTTGATCTCTATTGCATCGCCTTCCGATCCGGTTGCTCGCGCTAGTGGTTCGAGTTCGACAAATTTGACGCTATCGAATATCCGACAACCTGAGACGCGCACTTTAAGCGATGGTCAGGGGGAATAGCTCGAACGACAGGAGAAACACGGCGAGCGTGAGCGCGGCGATGGCGAGGCGGGCGCGTCCGAGTGGCAGGAATTCATCCACGGCCTGCGGGTGGCGGACGCGGAGCAAGATGAGCAAGAGGAGGGCGTAGAGAAAGCCGCTCGGCGTGCCGTGATGAGTCCAACCGAAGACGGCGCTCGCGGCCATTAAGACGAACGTCGCGCGCCCGACCAGCGCGTGCGCGCGCGGGCCGCAGACGGCGAAGACCGCATGTCCTCCATCAAGCTGTCCCACCGGCAGCAAATTCAAACTCGTCACCAGCAATCCGATCCACGCCGCGAAGAACAACGGGTTTGGCGCAGAATTCTCCACCCTCACGTTAAAGAGCCAGACTAAAAAGCGAAAGAGCGGCTGTTCGTTGAAGTAGATCAAGCTGCCCGCGTCCGTTGCTGCGGGCAACGGCAGTGTTGTGGGCTGCATTGTCAGCACGGCGGCGACGGCGATGGGGATGATAACGGCGAAGCCCGCGAGCGGCCCGGCGACGCCGATGTCGAAGAGCGCGCGTCGCGTCGGGATCGGCGATTTGATCTTAATGAACGCGCCGAACGTGCCGGCGAGAAAAAGCGGTGGCGCAGGCAGGAAGAAAGGTAGTGTGGCCGCGACATGGTAACGACGGCAAGCGATGTAATGCCCCGCCTCATGCGCCAACAGGATCGAGAGCAACGCGCCCGCGAACGTCACGCCTTGCACGAGCAATTCAGGATGAGCGAGAGCGTACTTCGCGAGCAAGCCGACGGAGAGAACATAGTAAGCCGGAAGATAATAAAAGTAATCGACCCATCCTGCGGGGTCGGCGAGAGCCGGTTCTGGAATGTCCGTCGCGTTCACGGCGAGCAGCACGCCGGAGAAAGTCGCCGTCATAAAGGTCAGGACAAACAATCCGACGTGTCGCGTCCACTCGCGGGCGGTCGGACGGCTGAAAGCAGTGACGAATGACGAGTGACGAGTAACGAGTTGATTTGATGCTGACACTAAAAGCGGAGCGACTCTCGCCGCTCCGCTCATTTCCTGTTGAAAGATTTTCTCGTCACTTGTCACTCGTCACTGCTCTTGGGGCGTGTCTGTATCGTGCAAATCTGAGTCGGCAGCGAAGCCGTGGGCTTGGAGTTCTTTGCCGGGTTTGAAGCGGATGGTCTTGCCGGAGGGGATCGCGACCTCCTCGCCGGTGCGCGGATTGCGGCCCACGCCGCGTTTGCGAGGCTTGACGACGAAGACGCCGAAGCCGCGCAACTCAATGCGCTCGCCGCGCGCCAGCGCTTCTTTCATCGAATGAAAAAGCGCGTCCACAGCCTGTTCGGCTTTCATCTTCGGGACGCCGGTCCGATCCGCGACGCGGTTGACGATGTCGAGTTTGATCACGCTGAATTTGTTGCCTCCGTCCGCGCCGTCCGGCATCTAAAACTGTCAGTGAGCGCTTTATGCACGACCCAAACCGATAATAGAGAGCGGCGGCAAACGCTGTCAAGGAAGAGCCGCGCGCCCTCTCAATTCCTCGCGTTGACAAGCGTGCGAGCGGCGGCTAACCTCGAAAATCAATTTGTCAGGCGTCTTTGACAGCTCTCAAGAAAGGGATTGAGCCACGAATTGACACACATGAACACGAATGAGGTCAAAGCGGAATCATGCAGCAACACGCCGTCATTTGCTGAGGCGGATGTTGATCTTTTTCTTTCGTGCCAATTCGTGTCCATTCGTGGCGCACTTTTTCTTGCGGTCATAAGTGCAAATTGAGCGAATGATTAAGAATCTCATGTTCAAGCGGAAAACTCGCAGCCCGGCTTTTGGCGACATCACCATCGAAGACGATCACGGCATCGCGGTGCAGCGTCTCAACAGGGAATCGCGCAAGCATTTCTGGTCGGAAACTAGATTGCTCGTCCGCGATCTGGCTTTCGCCTTGATGGTCGCTGTACTGCTGATCGTGTTCGTCGCGCAGCCCGTCAAAGTCGAAGGCACGTCGATGCTGCCGCGCCTGCACGACGGCGAGCGCATCTTCGTCAACAAACTAATTTATTACCACTGGCCGAAGCTCGAGCGCGGCGACATCGTCGTCTTCTGGTTCCCCGACGATCCCGATAAAAGTTATATCAAGCGCGTCATCGGCCTGCCCGGAGAGTTGGTCGAAGTGCGCGAAGGCCGCATCCGCATCAACGGGCAAGAGTTGAACGAGCCGTATCTCGATCCGCAACTCAACTTGTCGCGAATGAACCAACCGCCGACCGTCGTCAAACCGCACTACTATTTCGTGATGGGCGACAATCGCGATCATTCTTCGGACTCGCGTTACTGGGGACTGGTCCCCGAAAAGTACATTTACGGCAAGGCGCTGTTCCGCTACTGGCCGCTCGCGCGCGCCAACGTCATCGCGCACGAGACCGACTTCACGCTGACCGCGCCCGATGCCGCCACGCCCATCGAGGCGGAGCCGGGAGAGGAAGAACCGTAAAGCAGAGGTTAGAGGTTAGAGGTCAGTCAAAACTGTCTTTCACTAATCTCTGACCTCTGACCTCTGAACATGATTGATTGGCTGAAGCCATTGCTGCTGATGTTTTACGCGCCGGCGCGCGGGATGCGCGAGGTGCGTGAGCGTGTGCCGTTGGGCCGGGCGGCGCTGCTGGCATTTCTGTCTTATGGTGCGTATGCGTTGTACGACCAGTGGCCGCGCTTTGCGGCGGGGCCGGCAGGCTGGCGTAACGCGCTGCTCTTGTCGGCATGGTCGGTGATCTGCGTAGCAGTGGTCTTCGTGCCGATCACGCTGTTGGTCGCCAACTTGTTCGAGCGGCGCGGCAGCTTCGGCCTCGTCGTGCAGCAGGAGTATGCGACGCTGGCAGCGGCGATGTTTTATGCGTGGGCGGCGGCGAGTCTTGCTGCGTTGCCGCTCGTCGCGCTGTCACGTTGGAGTGGGTTAGAAGCGCAAGCCTTTGAGGCTGTGCAGAGAGGCCAGCAGTTACAGCAAGAGATCGAGGCTACTGGGCAACAACCCGATCCGCGCCTGCTGGGAGAGATGCTTGGAGTTTTGGGGACGATGCTGCTCGCGTTGGTGTTGTCGCCAGTGTCACTGTTCCTCTTGTGGGCGGTGTTGGCGGTGCGCGAAGTGTTCGGCTTCACATGGCCGCGCGCGGTGGCTGTCATCCTCATCAGCAGCCTGCTGGTGATCCCGGTGATGTTCGTCGTGCTAGGGCTGTTCAGCACGGTCTTCGCCTCGCCATTTTTGCTGCTGTTGCTTTTCTTCCTGCTGCGCGGCTACTTCGGCGAGATGATGCGGAACCAACGCGCCCGCGCTTCCTTCAAACAGAATCTCGAAGCCGCGACGCTCAACCCGGCGGATGCTTCGGCGCACTACAATCTCGGCCTGCTCCATCTGCAACGCAAAGAAGTGGGCGAAGCGCGCGACCGCTTTCGCCGCGCCGTCGAGATCGATCCGGAAGAAGTGGGCGCACACTATCAACTAGGCCGCATCGCTCGCGCGCAAAACCGTCTGGCCGACGCGATCAAACATTTCGAGCAGGTGGTGTCTCGTGATGATCGCCACGAGACACATGAAATCTGGCGCGAGATCGGCGCGACCTACTTGGCCGCCGGCCAATTCCCCGACGCACACGACGCGCTCGCACGCTTTCTCGAAAGCCGCGAGAACGACCCGGAGGGACTCTACTTAAATGGTCGCGCGCTCGCCGGCCTCGACCGCCCGCGCGAAGCCGCCGCCGCAATGCAAGCCTGCATCGAAGCCGTCAAGACCGCGCCCGCTTATAAATATCGCGCCGAGAAACGCTGGCTCAACGAGGCGCAGCAGTTTTTGAGAACCCAGCCTTGAGACGAACGGGCGCGCGTGTTGTTCAAGTAGCGCGCCCGCGAAGTCTGGAAGTGCGGCTTGTGATATATTCAACAGCGTAGCACAGAAGGGAGGTGAGATAGTGGCGACGAAGAAAGCAGTCTCGACAAAGGCGAAGGAGAGAAAGACGGGCGCGGCTCACAAGCGCAACCCTGCGGGAGTGATGAAGGCGGGGAGCGACGACAGCTTCAAGTCAGCTAAAGACAACGGCGACCTGAAGAGCGAGCGCACGCCGCGCCGCAAACGTAATCCTGCAACCCTGCCGGAAGAGAGTGAAGAGATTCGTCGGGCTAACGAATTATTGCTGCACGTCTGGGAGAACATCTACGCGAAGCGCGACAGGTTCGGAAAGTTTGAATAAGAGTAATGCCGCAAGTCACTTTCGACACCTCAATCTTCATCGCATACAAACCGGCGTCCTTTCCCGCCGGTTTTCTTTTGTCGGCAGTGGTCGTGCAAGAATTGGCTGCCGGCGCTAACGATAAAACAGACTTACAGCGATTAGACGCAGTCAGGCGCACGTATGAAAAAGACGGGCGGTTGCTCGTCCCCACTGGCGAAGACTGGTGGTTGGCCGGGAAAGTTCTAAATTCACTCTGGCGGGGCTTGAAGTCGAAAGCCGGCGGGCGCACGCCGCGCATCCCAAAGACTGAACAGCAACGCATCATCCGCGATGTTTTGATCGCGCGAACCGCTCGCCGCGCGGGTGCGACAGTCGTGACTGACAACACTGCTGATTTCTTAAAGATCAAGCGATTTTGCGCTGTGCGCTTACAATCTGGTTCTGATTATTTTAATCGTTGAGGTTGCAATGATAGATATTGAGGCAAACCCGGCGCTGCTGGCGCTCGAAGATGGCCGGACGTTTCGCGGGCGCTCGTGGGGCGCGGAGGGCGAGGCGTGCGGCGAGATGGTCTTCAATACTTCGATGTCGGGTTATCAGGAAGTGTTGACTGATCCCTCTTACGCCGGGCAGATCGTGTGCATGACATATCCGCTGATCGGGAATTATGGCGTGAACGCGGCGGATGCGGAATCAAGCCGCCCGTGGGTTGAAGGATTCGTGGTGCGCGAGGCGAGCCGGATGGCGTCGAATTGGCGCGCGGAAGAATCTTTGGACGTTTACTTGAAACGCTGGAACATCGTCGCCATCGATCATGTGGACACGCGCGCTCTTGTCAGGCACATCCGTGATCGAGGGGCGATGCGGGCGTGCCTTTCGACCGTCGATCTGGATGAAGAAAGTTTGATCGCGAAGGCCAGAAATGCCATGCCGATGGAGAACAGGGAACTGGCGAGCGTCGTCACGTGCGCGCGGCCTTACGAAGTGGCGGCGGAAGGCGCGGAGCGTTTTCACGTCGTCTGCTACGACTTTGGCGTGAAGACGAATTCACTGCGCGAGTTCGCGCGGCTGGGTTGCCGCGTGACGGTCGTGCCGGCCTCGACGCCAGCCGCAGAAGTTTTGGCGATGCAGCCGGACGGAATTTTTCTGTCGAACGGGCCGGGCGATCCGGCGTCGATGACGCGCGTCGTCGAGGAGATTCGCCGCGTCGCCGCGTCGGGCGTCCCCGTGTTCGGCATCTGCTTCGGCCATCAGTTATTGGGACGGGCCTTCGGCGGCGCGACTTATAAACTCCGCTTCGGCCATCGCGGCGGCAACCAGCCGGTGCAAGACAAACTGACCGGCACGGTCGAGATCACTGCACACAATCACGGCTTCGCGGTCGAAGCCGCAAGCCTCCCGCCCGAAGTCGAAGTCACGCACGTCAACCTCAACGATAACTGCGTCGAAGGAATGCGGCACAAACGCCTGCCGATCATCTCCGTGCAATATCACCCCGAAGCCGCGCCCGGCCCGCACGATGCCGCGCATCACTTCCGACGCTTCATGGCATTGATGTCCGAAGTCCAAAGTCCGAAGTCCAAAGTCCAAAGTCAGTGATGGCTCCCGGTTGAGTGTCGCCAAAAGGTGTTCACCACAGAGGCGCGGAGATCACACAGAGTTCCCACAGAGAAAAATTTCTCAGTGCATCCTCTGTGAATTCTCCGCGTTTCTGTGGTGAGTGTCTGGGCGAGCAAGCGCCGTAAAGACACGGCGAGCCTCAAGTCAAAACTTCGGACCTCGGACTTTGGACTTTCGATTTTTCGTCCGGCGACGGGGCGGTGACGGCTTGCTCGGCGGGCTGCAAGAAATCGGCGACGAGGCCGCTGCTGCCGCGATGTTCGAGCCAGTGGCGGTAGGTGACGGAGACGATGGCGACCGCCGGGATCGCGAGGAAGATGCCGGCGAGTCCGGCCAGTTCTTCGCCGCAGAGAATCGCCAGCACGACGGCCAGCGGATGTAGATGAATGCCTTGCCCGACAATGCGCGGGTAGATCACGTAATCGTGAACGACGCGCAGCACGCCGAGAAAGAGCAGCACGAGAATCGCCTGCGACGCCGAGTTGAAACTGGCGACCACTGCCGCGATGACGGCGACGACGAGCGGGCCGGCCAGCGGAATGAACTCTAACAATCCCGCGATGATCCCCAGCGCCAACCAGTAGGGAACGCCAATCACCGCGAAGCCGATGCTACAAATCGTGCCAATCAGCAAGCACGCCGTCAACTGCGCGCGGATGTAGGCGGCGAGCGTGCTGTTGATGTCTTGAAATAACTCGTCGCCGCGCCAGCGCAGACGCCCGCTCGGTAAAAGTTGGAGCGCGGAGCGGCGAAAACTGTCCGCGTCTTTCAGCAAGAAGAAGGCGAGGATCGGAATGAGAATCAAGAAGGGGACCATGCCGATGATCGTCGCGACCAATCCGGGAGCTTCTTCTTTAATATAGGTTTCCGCGCCGGTGAGCGCGTCGTTGACCGTGCGTGTCACCGTGTTCCGCACCGCTTCCGGCAAATTTAGGCTCTCGTAAAATCTGTTCAAGCCGGAGGCGCGCGCGCGCGCGTTCGTCAGATAGTCCGGCGACTTTTTGACAAACTCGGTGAGTTGGTTGCTGAGGCTGGGCGCGAGCAGATAGAGCGTGATAACGAGCGAACCGAAGATCAAGACATAGACGATCCCGATGGCGATGGCGCGCGGCATGACGCGCTCGCGCCCGCGCAACTTGAACGGGCGGCGCGCGAACTCGACGAGCGGCGAGATCAGGTAGGCGAAGAAAATCGACAGCACCACCAACAGGATCACGCCTTCGAGCAGGTACAAGCCCCAGATGAACGCCGCCACCGCTAAGACGATCAGGATCACTCGAAGGATCGCGCGCGTCTGCGGCCAAGCGGCTTCAGCCGCCGCGACCGCAGCAGTCTCGGCAGCTTGCTCAACTTTTACTTCTTCTGTCTTTTGCTCTGCCACTTTCGCACCTGCTATTCAGTCGAGCTGAAACTTTTTCCCCTCTCTTCACAGGTCTTCCACGTCGTAGTCTTTTTCGTAAGTTTGCAAGTGCGGGGCCGAAGGCTCCCAGATCAGCCCGCGCCATTCTTCGGTCGCGTTCATCAATTGCAACGCGGCCAACGGCTGCCCCGGATTGCGCTCGATCCGCAAAACCTCGACGACGGCCTGCACTCTCGCGCTACGCGCTTCGTCCAACACGGCGAGTTGGACGCGGCTGCCGACCATCGGCAGTTGGCTCAGATGAACCAGCGCGCCCATCGGCCCGACGTTCTCGGTCTCGCCCTCGACGACGACATGCTCACCCGATTGATCGTCGTCCCACTCGGCGCGCACCGGCAAAGAGATCACATAACGCGGCCCGCTCCGCTGTTCCACCGTATAATTCTGTGACATATGAAAACAGTGACGAGTGACAAGTGACGAGCAACGAGAGCCTGCGCCTCCCGCTGATTGATCACTAATCAATTCATCCGTCCTTTCTTTAGTTTCTGCTCTGACGCAAACGATACCACGTCTCCTCAAAACATTTTCCACGCGCCGGCAATTTGTGAGCGGCCACAGCCGGCCCGTGAAATCCTGAAAGTTTCGCTCTGTGTACCACAGAAATGCTTGACGCGCCAACAACTTGTTCGCACTATACGCG
>JALZKK010000294.1 GCA_030859285.1 Acidobacteriota bacterium
GAAGAAACGCTCGCATGGTTGGAAAAGGGTTACAAGCAAAGAGATGTGCGAATGGTATTTTTGCAGGTCGAACCGCAATGGAATAATTTGCGCGACGACCCGCGCTTTCAGGATTTGCTGCGCCGCGTCGGATTTCCACAATCAGCGCCGCTGGCGGCTGCAACTGATCGGTAGGCGTCAAGTAAATCTCAACACTTTACAACTACAGAATTTTCTCCACAGGCTGAAGCATACCCTCCGCTCTCTTGCGAGGTGTTTTCGCATTGATTCAAGAAAAGTCAGCCACGAATGAACACGAAATAGCACGAAGGAAAGACATCAGTCAGCGGCCTATTCGTTGACAAAGTGGGTGGTCATGGTTCCGCTTCGGAATGGTTGGACGGGATGTGTACGGGTCAGTACCGCCTGCGGTAGCGGGCGGGTGGTCGCTATGGATGCACAAGTCTTTTCTTGGAAACTATCTGAGGGACAATGAATGAGCGAGACGTTGAACATCATGTTGGCGGCCAGTGTCGGACATGGGACGCGGATTCTCTTGACCTTGTTCGTGATGTTGCTGGCCGCCAAGCTGTTGGCGGAAGCGTTTGAGCGATTGCGGCAACCGGCGGTGGTCGGCGAGATACTGGCCGGGATCATCATCGGGCCGAGCGTGCTGGCGTGGGTTGCGCCTTCGGAAGTGACGGACACGCTCGCCGAAATCGGCGTCATTTTTCTTTTGTTCACGGTCGGTTTGGAGACGAAGCCGGCGGCGATCTTCCGCGTCGGCAAGCGCGCGACGGTGGTCGCCGCGCTGGGCGTCGTCGTGCCGTTCATCTGCGGTTGGGCGCTGATGCGTTGGTGGGGCAGCTCCAACATCGAAGCGCTCTTTATCGGCACGGCGTTGGTTGCCACTTCGGTCGGGATCACGGCGCGCGTCCTCAGCGGCATGGGAATGCTCGACACGCCGACGGCGCGCATCATTCTCGGCGCGGCGATCATTGACGACATTCTCGGACTGCTCATCCTCGCCATCGTCTCCAGCGCGGCGGCGGGCGAGATTAACTATTTAGAGATCATCACGACCGGCGCGCTCGCCATCGCCTTTACCGCCTTTGTCGCACTGATCGGCGCGCGCGTACTCACGCGCATCGCTCCGCGCATCGAGAGTTTGCGCGTGCAGGATTCGCTGTTCGTCTTCGGGCTGGTGTTGTGCTTAGGATTGTCGGTCGCCGTGTCGTTTATCGGCGTGGCGGCGATCATCGGGGCCTTCCTTGCGGGCATGGCGCTCGCCGAAGCGACCGAAGGCAATGATGTGATCCATCGGCAGACGAGCGGAGTGACGGAGTTTCTCGTGCCGTTTTTTCTCGTCAGCATCGGAATGCAACTCCGGCTTGAAGTGTTCCGCGATCCGTCGGTGATCGCTCTCGCCGTTGTCCTCACGCTCGTCGCGGTCGCCACCAAATTCATCGGTTGCGGCGCGGGCGCGTGGACGCTCGGCGCGCGACGCGCAGCGCAAGTCGGCATGGGCATGGTTCCGCGCGGCGAGGTCGGCATCGTCGTCGCGCAGATCGGTTTGAGCCTCGCCGTCATCGGCGACCAACTCTACGGCGTCGTGCTGTTCATGGCGATTGCGACGACGCTCATCGCGCCGCCTTTCCTCAAGCTCTTGTTCGCTGCGGAAACCGCCGCACAGAATGGAATCGATAAAAATGACGCCGGAGGCATCGTCTCGGCAGAAGACAATTTTTGCCGTCTGGGTTGATTTACGGATGGCGACGACCAACTGCTCTGAGGAAGTGTGGGAAAGTTCAGGCGCGTTTGTTGAAAGGGTATTTCACGCAAAGGCGCGAAGGCGCAAAGCAAGCCGCAAAGAAACACGCCCTGTACTTTTCACAGGCTAGAGTTCAAGAAGCCGCAGCCCGCTGTAATGCGCGGTAGGCTGCGGCTTTCGTCTGACTGTTTGGTTGGCGCGCGCGTTAGTCGCTGGCGGCGGCGCTGAAGTTTTCGGCTTCTTCTTTCATCGAGTCGGGAGAGAAGGCCGGCTGTTTGGCGGCGCGGCGTCCGTTGTTATCCAGCGCAGCCTGCGACTGCCGCGCTTCGTTGACGTAGGTGAGCCAGTTGCCGGGCGCAGGGCGTTCGCCGACGGTAATCTGGAAGTAGGCTTGTTGAATGCGTTCGGTGATCTCGCCGCGGTGGCCCGTGCCGACTTTGATTTTATCGACCGAGCGGATGGGCGTCACTTCCGCCGCCGTGCCGGTGAAGAACAACTCGTCGGCGACGTAGAGGGCGGCGCGTTGAATGCCGGTCTCTTGGACGGGAATCTCTAACTCGCGGCAAATCTGGATTACGCTATCGCGCGTGATGCCCGGCAAAATTGAAGACGAGAGCGGCGGCGTGATCACTTTGCCGTCGTGGACGAGGAAGATGTTCTCGCCGGAACCTTCCGAGACAAAGCCGCGATCATCGAGCGCGATGCCTTCGGCGTAGCCGTTCTTGATCGCTTCCATTTTGATCAATTGCGAATTCATGTAGTTCGCGCCCGACTTCGCCATCACGGGCATTGAGTTCGGCGACAGGCGGTTCCAAGAAGAGACGCAGACATCGACGCCCTGCTCAATCGCTTCATCGCCGAGATACTTGCCCCAGTCCCACGCGCCGATGTAGCACGAGAGCGGATTGGGGAACGGATTGACGCCAAACGCGGGACGAGCTTCGTCGAGACTGCGGAAAATGATCGGGCGCAAGTAGCACTGTTCGAGTCCGCTGCGTTGCACGAGTTCAGTCGCGCCTTCGCACAATTCGTCGATGGACCAATCGTGATCCATGCGATAGATTTTCGCGGAATTGACGAGCCGTTGCATGTGTTCGCGCAAACGGAAGATGGCGGGGCCGCGCCCGGTGTTGTAGCAGCGAATCCCCTCGAAGACGCTCGATCCGTAATGCAGCACATGTGACATCACGTGAACGCGCGCGTCCTCCCATTTAATGAACTCTCCGTTGTGCCAGATTTCCGCAGCGATGCGCGGCGTCTTGATGTCTTTCGCGGGTGCGTCGTCGGCGAACATGCAATAATCTCCTTAAGCTCAAACGCCTACAGGCGGGGACGAATTAAAACTGCTCGGCAACTCTAATGATTGAGATTAGATTTGCAGTAACAATTACTCGAAAGTGGCTGTATCTCGCGGTTAAATTAAACGGCACGATACCGCATCCGCGCGACGCTTGGCAAGGAAGGCGAGCCTTGCTTCCGCCATTGGCCGCAACGTACCATCACTACCCGGCTAGCGATTAACGCTCGGACGCCCGGTCGGTTGTCAGCCGTCGAGCGACACTGTTGCTTATAAAAGCCGAACCGTGCCGAGATTTCATTCTGCCGGTTACTTTGCCCGAATGTCGCACCGTTTTCGCCAAGCTGCCGCCGCTTTTGCGCTCTCGCTCTCCGCCGTTTTTCTCAACGAAGGTTGTCGCCACATGCCGGAAAACATCAAGACTGAAACCACGCCCGCCGCCACCGCCACGCCCGACGGTCAAGCCAATGCTCCGCGCACTATTCACGAACGCGCGCTGCTGATCGATATGCACGCCGACACCGTGCAGTTCATGCTTGATGAAAGCGCGGACATCAACGGGCGACGCCCCGACGGGCATGTTGACGCCGTGCGAATGAAGGAAGGCGGACACGATGCACAGTTTTTCTCGATCTGGGTCGAGCCGCAGTATTTCGGCGCGGGGGGACCAAAGGCCGTCGCGCGCGCGGACGAACAGATCGCAGCAATTCGACAAATGGTCGAACAACACCCGGAGACTTGGGAGTTGGCGACAACTGCTGACGATGTGCGGCGCATCGCGGGACAGGGAAAGCTCGCCGCGCTGTTGGGTTTAGAGGGCGGCTACGCGATTGACGAGAAGCTGGAAAACGTCGAACGGTATTTTCAGATGGGCGTGCGCTACATGTCGCCGGCGTGGAGTTTCTCAACAAGTTGGGCCGGATCGTCGGGCGATGCCGTCGGGCAGGAGCGCGGCCTCAATGATTTCGGGCGCTCTGTCGTCCGCGAGATGAACCGTCTCGGCATGATGGTCGATGTCTCGCACGTCTCGGACAAAACTTTCTGGGACATCATCGAGACATCGACGAAGCCAGTCATTGCCACCCACTCCGCCGTCCGCTCCATCGTCAACGTGCCGCGCAATCTGACGGACGAACAGATTCGCGCTTTAGCACAAACGGGCGGCGTCGTCGCGGTGGTTTTTTATCCGGCGTTCATCGAGCCGGGTTGGCAGGAACAGAAGCAGAAAGTCGATGCCGAGATCACGGCGTTGGTTGAAGCGGCGACGCGCGGAACGCAAGGCACAGGGCCGCAGAAGCGCGCGGCGCGCGACCGCGTGCGTGTGCGCGAATATCTGAAGCGAATGCCGCCCGTCTCCGTCGCGCGTGTCGTCGATCACATCGATCACGTCGTTAAACTCGTCGGCGTCGATCATGTTGGCGTCGGCTCAGACTTCGACGGCATCCAAGCCGTCCCGCGCGGCTTGGCTTCGTCCGCCGATTTTCCAAATTTAACGGCGGAGCTATTCAAACGCGGTTATTCAGCCGACGACGTGACAAAAATTCTCGGCGGCAACGTTTTGCGGGTGATGGAAAAAGTCGAGAGAAGATGAGTTGGGCATTCTTGTCAGGCGAGAATTTGGAAGCCGTCACGGATTGGGACTTTACTATCAATAGCCGGCGCTTCTTAAAGCGGCTACAGTCACCCGTCGAAATAATCACAGCACAGAATCATTGAGACTGGCCGGCGTCGCTGTCACATCGCGCCCAGACAATCGGAAAAATCAAGTTTGCCATCTCGCTCCTCCTGCGAGAACTTTGCGCCTAGCCCGGCTAGCCGACACCTGCCGGGCCGGGCGCTTTTTTTGTCGCGCGCTCAATAGCGGTTCAGGTATCATCCGCACAAGATAGTGTTGACAAGATTTTCAACGGCCCGACATGAAAGGAATCGAGATGTCGAGAAGCATTCGCGCCTGTGCGCTGATCATTGTGTCTGGACAATTGTGGGCGGCGACGGCGCAACAGCCGCCACCGGTAAGCGCCGCACAACAAAGCCAAGCTGTCGCCCGCACCGCGCCCGTCGCCAACGGCGAGGCGGCCCCTGATTTCACACTCAAGGACGAAGAAGGCCGTGCCGTCACGCTCTCCACCGCGCGCGGCAAGATGCCGGTCGTCCTCGTCTTCTATCGGGGTTACTGGTGACCTTACTGCGCTCGGCAGTTGGCCGAGTTGCGCTCGCTCCTGAAAGCAAACGAGCCGGTGGCGATTTACGCGATCAGCATCGACCCCACCGACAAGTCGAAAGAACTGAAACAGAAGATCGCCTCCGACAACAAAGGCGCGGTCGCGTTCTCGCTCCTCTCCGATCCCGCTCATCAAGTGATCGACGCTTACGGCGTCCGTGACCGCAGCTATGATGGCAAATCTTACGGCGACCTTCAGCTCGAAGGCTTGCCGCAGCCGGCGGTCTATGTGATCGACAAAGACGGGCGCGTAGCGTGGCGAAGCGTCGATGCGGATTACAAGAAACGTCCGGGCAACGCCGAGATTCGCGCGGCGTTGGACGCTTTGAAAAAATAGTTAAGCGAGAGCGGCGCGATAATTAACCACAGAGGACACAGCGGAACGCAGAGGTAAAAGATTTAATCTGAAATCTGAAATTTCAAATCTCAAATCCTCTCTGACTGTCCTCTGCGTCCTCTGCGGTTAATTTGTCTCGCCATATCGCGCGCAAAAGTTGACAAACGGCAAGCCGGATCGGGTAACATGGGCGCACGGTTGAAGAACAGCGATAATTGATGAAGCGCTTTTACACATCCGCGAAACTCCTCCTTAGATCGCCGCTCGGCGACTGCGCTTAACCGCGCTTGGTCAAGACCGGAGCGGCGTCACTTCCACACGCGACAAATCAAGA
>JALZKK010000299.1 GCA_030859285.1 Acidobacteriota bacterium
ATGTGGCGCAGCACGCGCTCTTCTAAAAGTTGCGGGCGGGTGCCGGACTCTTCGAGGACGAGCCAGCGTGGGGGTTGGCCGGCGGCGCGGACGAGCAGGAATTCTTCGCCGGCGCGGCGGTCGCCGAAGTGTGAGACAACGGCGCAGGCGAGTCCGCCGCCGCGCACGATGCCGTCGGCGGGTGTGCGCGGCCAGCCGGCTTCGACTGTGATGGTGCGGACGCCCGCGCGCAAGATCAAGCGCGCGCCGACCATCGTCGAAAGGCCGACGCGGAAGCGGTGGCCTGCTTCGTGTTTAAGATCGATGGTGATCGAAGCGCCCGCGTGGCGATTGAGCGTAGCGGCGTGCGCGGTGAAGGTTTCGATCAGCCACGCGACGCCGATGGAGCGCGTCGCGTCATTGGCGGCGCGCAACGCGAGATAGTCGGCCACATCGCCGCGCCCCGCTGCCCGCGCCCGCCGCTCGGCCTCGCCGATCCGCCGCGCCCATTCCGCTTCAAATTCGCTCATCGCTTCACCAAAATAAATGATGAACGATGAATGCGGAATGATCAATGAAAAGCAGTTCTGTCATCATATTCATCATTCATCATTCCGCATTCATCATTTGCTTTTCGGGATGGTATCATGCGCGCACGTTCATCGTTAATTTATGCCAGAGAGACGGCATCATGCCCGTCGCCATCGGAAGGGAAATTTCGTTGATGAGTTTGCTTCGCTCTCGTCTGCGCCGCTGCGCCAGTCTGTGCCTATCGTTATTACTCGTCTGCGCGACGTGGGGCAGCGCGCAGCCGTCGCGCCCGCAAAGCAATCGCCCCGCCGCCGGTCAAGCGAGCGCCGCGCGCTCAACGCCGGCTTCAACGACAGTGCGTCCGCGACTCGTGTTGCTGATCGTCGTCGATCAATTCCGCGAGGACTATTTCAACCGCTTCGGCGATTTGTTCGGGCAGAATGGGCTGCGGCGTTTGCTGAACGAGGGCGCATGGTGGGTCAATACGAACTTCGATCACATGCCGACCGAGACTGCGCCGGGCCATGCCACGCTGCTGACGGGCGCGTGGCCTGCCGAGACGGGCATCGTCGGCAACACGTGGTACGAGCGCGAGTCGGGCAAGCGGGTGGACAACAGTGAGGACACGTCGGTAAAAATTTTGGGCGGCGCGGGCGACGAGCGCGGAGCGAGTCCGCGTCGTTTGCTGGCTTCGACGCTCGGCGACGAGTTGCGTTTGCACACGGCGGGGCGCGCAAAAGTGATCGGCATCTCGGCCAAAGATCGCGGCGCGATCATGCCCGCCGGTCGGCACGCGAATGCCGCCTATTGGTTCAGCGCGAATACGGGACGCATTATTTCCAGTACTTACTATTTCAACGGATTGCCCGCATGGGTCCAACAGTTCAACGAGGCGAAGCCTTCGGATAAATTTTTCGGCGCGAAGTGGGAGCGGCTGTTGAAAGATGAACGCGAGTATGTGCGACGCGCGGGGCCGGACGCGGCGGAGTGGGAGAATACCCCGACCGATAAAAATATCACTTTCCCGCACACCATCGACGGCGGTGCGAGCGCGCCGAACAGACAATTTTACGACGACCTGACCGTCTCACCTTACTCGAATGATTTGCTCGTCGAGTTTGCGAAACTCGCGATCACGAATGAAAGTCTCGGCGCGGATGCGGATACGGATGTGTTATCGGTCAGTTTTTCGGCCAACGATTACGTCGGCCATCGCTTCGGGCCGTACAGCCAAGAAGTGATGGACATCACGCTCCGCACAGATCGGCAGATCGGCGAGTTGCTTGATTTCGTCGATCAGCGCGTAGGTTTGCGGAACACGGTCGTCGCGTTCTCCTCCGATCACGGCGTCGCGCCCATTCCCGAACACGCGGCGCGTTTGAATTTGCCCGGCGCGCGCATCGATCCGAATGGGATCATGACGGCGGTGAAGAACGCTGTGAAAGCGCGTTTCGCAAAGCCCGGCGAGGACAAGGACACGACCGCCGATTACGTGCAAGAGTTCACGCCGAAGACCGGCAACGTCTATCTGAATTGGGCGGCGCTCAAGCGCGACCGGATCGACCGCGAAGAGATCGAGCGCGTCGCGGGCGAAGCGGCGCTCACTGTGCCGGGTGTGGCGCGTTACTTCACGCGCACGCAGCTTGAGCGCGAAGCGATCTCGCCCGCCGATCCGATTGCCCGGCGTGCGCTGCACGGCTTCAACGCGCAACGCAGCGGTGATGTCGTGCTGATCTATCAGCCGTTTCATTTGGTCGTCACATACACGGCGGATCACTCGTCTCCTTATTCATATGACACGCACGTGCCGTTGCTCTTGATGGGCGCGGGCGTGGCGGCGGGGCGTTACACAGCGGCAGCGACGCCCGCCGATCTCGCGCCGACGCTCGCCACTTTATTGCGCGTCGAGATGCCGTCGAATGCGGTAGGGAGAGTGTTGACGGAGGCGTTGAAGCCGAAGCAGTAACGAGCAGATTCGATGCAGATGTTCAGTGGAGAGCAACGCGCCGGAAGATCAGAGGGCATGAGCTGGGAGCGCGGACGTCCCGTCCGCAATGAG
>JALZKK010000320.1 GCA_030859285.1 Acidobacteriota bacterium
CGCATTACCGCACACAACTCGCGAACTTCGAGCAGTCGTCCGCATGGGATTTCCCTTGCACGGCGGGCGAGACCACCGCCGTTATCGATTACAACGGCGACGTGCGCGCCTGCGAACTGCGCGAAAAATTCGCGACGCTCGCTGATTATGATTACGACTTCAATGCGCTTTGGTCGGCACAGAGCAGACAAGAGGAACTCAACGCCATCGACGGCGGCAACGCCTGTTGGTGTACGCACGTCTGCTTCATCCACGACTCAATGCGCCACTCGCGCCGCGCGCTGCTCTACGAATTGCCAAAGAACTACGTGACGCGAGGACAATGGTGAGTCCAATGTCCAATGTCCAAAATCGGTTTGCTCGATTTTGGACATTGGACATTGGACATTGGACTTATGAATAACGATGACGAGAAGAACGTGGCGCGCAAGAGCGGGTTAATGTATGCCGCTGCGTTGTCGCTCTTTTTTTCGGTGGCGGTGTTCTTCGGCGCGGGGTGGTTGTTGGATAAGTGGTTGGGGACCAGTCCGTGGTTGGTGGCGGCGGGAATCGTGGTCGGCTCGGCGTTGGGATTCTATGAGTTTGTGCGGTTGAGTTCCAAACTTAATGACTGAAAATTGAAGCTGTGTTCGCTCGACAGCCCGCGCGGGCGTGTGTAAAATGTCGAGCTTTGCAATGGGCAAAAATGCTGGCAGTGGGAGACTTGAAGACTCTGCGGACGGCGAGGCTCTGGAGCGGCGGCTGTTTCGCGGGATGTGGGTTTCAATCGTGCTGGCCGCGCTCGTGAGCGTGCCGCTCTTCCCGTGGCGGGTGACGACGGGACTCCTGCTCGGCGGCGTTCTCTCTTTGTTCAATCATCATTGGCTGAGGACAGCGCTCGCGGCGGCTTTCGGACGGGCTGCTGCCGGCGGACGCCCGCGCATCCGTGCCGCGCGATATGTGCTGCGTTATTTCGTCGTGGCGGCAGTGGTCTGGGCGGCATACGCGCTCGACTTGGTCTCGTTGCCGGCGACGATTGTCGGTTTATGCGCGTTCGTGCCAGCGTTACTGATCGAAGCTCTCACGCAATTTTATTTCGCCATCGTTTATCGAGAGGACACTTAAAGAATGTTCTGGATACTACAAGCACACGGCGAGGCTGAAGGCGCGGCAGGGGCGGGCGAACACGCCGCCGAAGCGGGCGCGCACGCTGCCGAAGGCGGGCATCACACGCCGCCCATCGTCGAGTTGGTCAATCACTACATCGGCGAGCCGCTGCACGAGTTTCAACTTCACTACACCAAGCCGCTGTGGGATAAGTTTTTCGCCAACTTCGGGACGAATGCGGAAACTGTCTTTGGTCCCTACACGCCGGAGAACGCCGTGCCGTGGTACACGGTGATGTTCATTATCGCGTGCATCATCAGCGTCGCGCTGATCTGGATTTTGAAAGGGCGACTTTCTGAAGACGAGCCGGGCGGCGGGCAGCAGACGCTCGAAGTCTCCGTGCTGTCGGTGCGGAATATGTTGGCCGACGTGGTGGGCGAACATGGCTTGAAGTATTTCCCGGTGGTGATGACGTTCGGCGTGCTGATCCTCGTCTCAAATTTGATGGGACTCTTTCCCGGCTTGATGTCGCCGACCGCCGCGACGAGCGTCACTTTCGCGCTCGGCCTTTCATCGTTCGTTTATTACAACTACATCGGCGTCAAAGAGAACGGCTTGCTTGGACACTTGTCCCACTTCGCCGGGCCGATCTGGTGGATCGCACCGCTGCTGTTCGTCATCGAAGTGATCGGCAACTTGGTGCGACCGATGTCGCTCGGCATTCGTCTCTTCGGCAACATGTACGCCGACGAGCAGGTGGCCGCGACGATCTCTGGCCTCTTCCCGCCGTACACGCAATTCCTCGTGCCGATGGTGTTGATGCCGCTCAACGTGTTCGTTGCTTTCATCCAGACGTTCGTCTTCGTGCTGCTATCGTTGGTCTATATCAGCGAGGTCTCGCACCCGCCGCATGAACACGGTCACGACGCACACAAGGACGAGCTTGATACGCAGAGCGATCATTTAGTCGCTCCAGTTCTTACGTAAGAGGATAGAGGGCAGAGGGTAGGGGATAGTAGAAAACAAAAAGCAGTTTGTCTTTAACTATCCTCTATCCTCTATCCTCTACTTTCAGTGTCTTGAGCGGTGCGGGCAATCGCGTTCGCGCGCGTTGGGGCGCAAGGATAAGTCCACTTTGAGCGGCATTCGCTACTGCCGCCGCGCGGAATCAATCAAGCAGTAACAGACGGCTTCATCGCTTTCGTTTTGCGAAAGCGCCTGTAGTCTGATCTCGCTGGCGCGCCGTTGTAAGAGGGGCGGCGAAAACCGGGGATGGACGATATCATAAATCGGCGTCGGTTGCTTGGCTGGGATGACGAGCGCGCGTGAATCGGAATGAAGCTCTGAGGGGATTTGCAGAACTAACTCTTCACAGGAGAATCTGAGATGAGCAAAATGAGAATTGCTTTCTTTGCCGTTATCGGCATTCTGGCGAGCGGGATGACCGCATTCGCGCAGGTCACTGAGACGGCTGGGGTGGCGGCTGACAATCAGTTCACACAGAACAAGTTCAAAGCTATCGCGGCGGCGTTCGGCTTCGCGATTGCAGTAGCGGGCGGCGCAATCGGCCAATCGCGGGTCGCGGCGGCGGCGGTCGAAGGCGCGGCGCGCAATCCGGGTGCCGCGGGCCGCATCCAGACAATGATGATTCTGGGCCTTGCCCTGATTGAATCGCTCGTGCTGTTCGCGCTCTTGGTCGTGTTCGTCAAAGTTACTTAAGTTGTGGAAAGAGTGCGACCGTCAACGTCGGGCGTGGGGCTGCAGCCTCGCGCCCGTCGCTTTTTTTGGCATCACCAGCGGCTATTTCTTTTCGTCCATCAGAGCTTCGTGCGCGGCGCGCAGAATGGGATCGATGGTCGGCGCGAAAGGCGGGGCGTAGGCGAGGTCGAAGCGGTTGATCTCTTCGACTTTGAGATTGGCGTGGAGCGCGGCGGCGAACACATCGATGCGCCCGGCGACGCCTTCGCGCCCGACCATCTGCGCGCCGAGCAGTCGTCCGCTGCGGTCTTGCACGATACGCGTCAGAATCTTCGCGCCGCCCGGATAGTAACCCGCGCGCGAGGGCGTCTCGGTCTCGACGACAGAAGCCGCAAAGCCTGCTGCTTGGGCTTCGGCTAAAGACAATCCTGTACGCGCGACTTCCAGAGCAAAAACTTTGACGACGTTGGTCCCCACGATGCCGGGATAGCGCGCGGTCGGACTTGTGCCGGCAGCGTTCGCGCCCGCGATCCAGCCTTGACGAACGGCGGGTTGGCCGAGAGGAAACCACACGTGCCGCCCGGAGATGCGGTGCAGAACTTCGCAGCAGTCGCCCGCCGCGTAGATGTTGGCGTGGCTGGTACGCTGCTCCGCATCAACCACAATCGCGCCGCTCTCGCCGAGCGTGAGTCTGGCGGAGCGCGCGAGGTCCACGTTCGGACGCACGCCAACGCCGATAGACACTACCTGCGCTTCGATGACGCGCCCCTGCTCGGTCACGACGCGCTCGATCTGCCCGCCGCTGCCTTCAAAGGCCACGACCTTTTCGCCGAAGATTAACTCGACGCCGTGAGCGCGCATTTCATCCACGACACGATCACGGAGTTGCCCGTCAAGCGCGTTCATCACTTTGTCGGACGCTTCGATGAGCGTCACGCTCAAGCCGCGTGCGCGGAAGGCCTCGGCCATTTCAAGACCGATGTAGCCCGCCCCGACGATGACAGCCGCACGCGGTCGCCTGTCGTCGAGAAAGCGCAGCAACTTCCGTCCGTCTTGCAGATGCCGCAGCACGACGACGCCGCCCAGATCGTGTCCCGGCAACGGCGGGCAGATCGCCGCCGCGCCGGATGCGATCACGAGATTCGTAAAATTGATCTCGCGCCGCTCGCCCCCTTGATTGACAACGACGATTGACTTAGCCGGCAGCAATTCTACAGCTTCGCTGTGAAGTTGCAGCCCAATGTTATGCCGCTCGCGAAAGTATTCCGGCGCATGGACGACGAGTTGATCGAGCGAAGGAATCAGACCGGAGATCACGTAAGGCAGCCCGCACGCGCCATACGAGATGTCGCCGGTCTTTTCCAGCACAGTGATGTCGAGTGCGGCGGAAACTCTGCGCGCCTGCATCGCCGCTGCCAAACCCGCCGCTACTCCGCCGATGATCAAGAGATGCTCTTTGTTCAAACTTTGCTCCCACAGAAAGAATTTGACGAAGTATAAAAGGCAAAGGGCAAAAGGCAAGCGGCTGCGCCGAAGGCAAAAGGCAAAAGGCAAAAGTCAGTTACAGAGCCGGGGAGTTGAATGTTGGTGGCGGCGCAGTTTTTTCTCTCTCGTCCGCTCTTTCACTTTTGTCTTTTGCCTTCAATATCTGCTGTGATACGCTCAAGTTCAGTCCTCTTCGAGATTCACTGAGCGAGGCCAAGACGATTGATGAAGAAATGCCCGACATGCGGTCAGACTTATCAGAATGACCCGACGCTCTGCCCGGCAGACGGCACGGTGTTGGTGAAACTCGGCGACTATTTGATCGGGCAGACGCTCGCCGGTAAATATCGCATCGAGGAGCGCATCAACGAGGGCGGGATGGGCGCGGTCTATCGCGCGACGCATGTCTTGATGGAAAAGACGGTCGCCATCAAGGTGCTGCACCCTTCGCTCGCCGCCGACGAGAAGATCGTCGCGCGTTTCACACGCGAAGCTCGAGCTGCCTCGCGCATCTCGCACCCACACGCGATCAGCGTCACCGATTTCGGCGAGAGCGAGAACGGCATCGTGTTCCTCGTGATGGAATACCTGCGCGGGCAAACGCTGAAGGAAGTGATTCGCCGTGATGGGCCGCTCGCGCTCGAACGGGTGGTGAAGATCACACGACAGATCAGCGGCGCGCTCGACGCCGCGCACGCTGAGGGCGTAGTCCATCGCGATCTCAAGAGCGACAATATCATGCTCGTCGAAGGTGGCGGGGATGACGATTGGGCTAAAGTCCTCGACTTCGGGATCGCCAAAATACAAGAGCGAGAGGGTCCCGATCCGGAGTTGACCGCGCCTAACTTGATCATCGGCACGCCGCAATACATGTCGCCGGAGCAATGCTCGCAAACCTCTGAGATCGACTGTTGCACGGACATCTATTCGCTCGGCATCATCGTTTACGAAATGCTCGTGGGACACGTCCCATTTATGGGCGAGTCGGCGACGGCGATCATGTTGAAGCACTTGCAAGAGCCGCCGCCGTCGGTGTCGCACGAGCGCGCGGGTTTGCCTCCGGCGGTGGATCAGGTCGTCGCGCGCGCGCTGTCGAAGCGGCGCGAAGACCGGCAGCAGAGCGCGGGCGAGTTGGCCGAGTCTCTGGCAGCGTCAACAACGACAGCGATAGCAGGCGGCGTGACGCGAGAGAGTTCAGAGTCGCTGACAGACACAGAGCGCATTGTCATGCCGACTTCTCCGTTTGATTCGCGTGAGACGGCGAACGACGAACGGGACGAAACGACTTTGGTTCGTCCTTCGGAGAGCTACCGGCCAGCCGATGTCGGAGCGCACCCGGCAGTTCCGCCCCCAACGGCGGCCAGTTTCAATCCGTGGAAGATCATGATTCCGGCAGCAGCCCTCGTCCTCGTCGTCCTCGGCGTTTTCTTCTTGATGGGGCGTGATTCACAGCCCACCGCGAACGTGGCCGGCGAAGCGCCGCTCGCCAGCGATCCAAACGCGCAGGCCGTTGAGGCGCTCGCCCCGCCGACCGGCGCGAGTGAGAGCGATATTACGCCCGCCGCCAGCATCGCTCCGTCAGTTGCTCCTGTCAGTGGAGCGACGGGGGCGGGTGGAGCCGCGACAAGTCCGAGTGTCGATAACTCCTTAGCTCTACCGACGGACTTGCCCGGCGATAACAGCAACGCTTCGCAGAATGACAACTCCGCGCAAAACGACAACACGCAGGATGAAGCGCAACCAAGTCCGACCACAACGCGCAACGACAACGCGCAGCGCAGCCCGACTCCACAGCCTACCGCTACGCCCGCCGTCGGCGATGAAGACCCGCCTCCGCCTTCGGCCACACCGCGCAAGCCGCCAACACCTTCGCCACAGAATTCACCACCATTGCCGGAAGCCGCATCGCCTTCCGACACGACCGATAATCTGTGACGAGTGCGGATTTGCTTTGTGAAGTTTACGAAGTTTTCGTTTGAAAAATGCTCTCTATTACTCACGCTTTAGGGTTTGCTGATTAGAACGAACATCAGCAAACCGCTTAACACAATAGAAAAGACACCGGCAACAACAAACTCCCACGACCTTTCAAGCGATACCCGCGACAAGGTTTTCAGCCCACGCTTGGGGAACACAAAATAAACTAAGCTCTTCAACACCAAGCCGTAACCAATCAGAGTCAAAATTACTGGCAATCCTTCCCACACATTATGGAAAGCAACGATTAAAGCGCCGAGCGGAAAATGTATGAAAGCAGTGATGAAACTGCCCGCTTCGCCCTTGTCACGTATATCAATAAAGAACTGCGCCCAAACGCGCGGCTGAATGATGTGCGACAACCCAATGACAAAGAAGGCGATGACGGCTAGTTTCTGGATTGACGATTCCATAGAGTTTCCACCTCAACATAAATATCATGAGTAGCGCACAACTTCTGTTCATTATGTGGCGTCAGATTGAATCGCTTGCCGCACTAATTCAAGCAGCTTCGGTTCATCATCAAACACCAATTCGATCTCCAAAACAAAGCAGGGAAGCGGAAAGCTCAAGTGTCGGAGTTTGACCGCATCTTTCGCGGTTGTGAGAAAGGCTTGCACGCCTTTACTTGCGGCTTCACGCGAAAGCGCATCGATGTCGTTTTGTGTGTAAGCGTGGTGATCGGGGAAGGCGCGCGTGTGCGTGAGTTGAAGTTGAGAGCGACGCGCATGTGTGAAGAACGCTTGCGGATTGCCGAGCGCGCAGAACGCGGCGAAAGGCTGTGGCAGAGAAACTGCCGATTGCAACGCGCCGTGTGATTGCGTGTGCAGCGGTCGGACGCCGGAAGTTTGTGTGCGCGTCGAAAGCACCGGGCGGCCTGCGGAGAGCCGCGCCGCTATGTCGCGCAACTCTAACAAATCAGAGACAGTTTCGGCACGAGTGATGACGATACAATCCGCGCGCCGCAATTCGTGGAGCGGCTCGCGCAGACGCCCGCGCGGGAGTAGATGCCCGCCGCCCCACGGATTGGTCCCATCGAGTGCCACAATGTTGAGATCGCGTTTGAGGCGTAGATGCTGAAAGCCGTCGTCGAGAATGAA
>JALZKK010000343.1 GCA_030859285.1 Acidobacteriota bacterium
AGAAGTTGCCGCCGACGGAATTGGCCGGCCTGCTGGAAGAATTGGCGGTTGAGGAGCAGGTGATCGCTTTCCGCATTTTGCCGCGCGGGGTGGCCGCCGATGTTTTTGAATACCTGCCGCTCGAAGCGCAAGAGCAACTGCTGAAGGCGATGGCGCACGGCGAGATCGCGTCGATCTTGAATGAGATGGACCCCGATGATCGCACGATGCTGTTGGAGGAATTGCCCGCCGCCGTCACGAAACAGATGCTCGCGCTATTGACGCCGGGCGAGCGCGCCGTCGCCGTCTCACTGCTCGGTTACCCGGAGGGCAGCATCGGGCGTTTGATGACGCCGGATTATGTGCGCGTCCGCGAGCATTGGACGGTGCAGCAAGTCCTCGATCACGTCCGCAAGCACGGGCAGAATAGCGAGACCTTGAGCATGATCTACGTCGTCGATGAGCGCGGCGTGCTGGTCGATGATGTTCGCATCCGCGAGTTTCTGCTCGCACAGCCCGAGCGGCGCGTCTCCGATCTGATGGATCACCGCTTCGTCGCTTTGCAAGCGACCGACGATGAGGAAATGGCTGTCTCCGTCTTCCGGCGCGAAGATCGCAACGCGCTGCCCGTGACGGATACGACCGGCGTCTTGATCGGCATCGTCACTATCGACGACGTGCTGGACGTGGCGGAAGAAGCGGCGACCGAAGACATCCAAAAGATCGGCGGTGTCGAAGCCCTCGAAGAGCCGTACATCCAAGTCGCTTTTGCGCGGATGGTGCGGAAGCGTGCCCTGTGGCTGATCGTGCTGTTCTTGGGCGAGATGCTGACGGCGACGGCGATGGGTTTTTTCGAGGATGAGATTGAGCGCGCCGTCGTCCTCGCGCTCTTCGTGCCGCTGATTATTTCGAGCGGCGGCAACTCCGGCTCGCAAGCCGCGACGCTCGTGATTCGCTCGCTCGCCCTCGGCGAAGTGACTTTGCGCGATTGGTGGCGCGTGATGCAGCGAGAGATTCTCTCGGGACTCGCCCTCGGCGTGCTCTTGGGCGTCATCGGCTTTTTGCAAATCGCCATCTGGTCGGCCTTCTCAGACGTTTACGGCACGCACCCACTGCTCATCGGGCTAACCGTCGGGCTGACGCTTGTCAGCATCGTTTTATGGGGAACGCTCGCCGGCTCGATGTTGCCGTTTCTGCTGCGCCGGCTCGGCCTCGATCCGGCGGTTTCGTCCGCGCCGTTTATCGCCACGCTCGTCGATGTCACAGGCTTAGTGATGTACTTCAGCATCGCTGCCCTGCTCCTGCGTGGCACGCTCTTGTAACGAAGCGCAGATGATAAGTGACAGGCGACGGGCGACAGGATAAAATCCTGTCCTTGCATGTCACTCGTCATTGGTGATTCGTCACTGCTGTTATGGCTCTTCAGAAACTCCAGACGCAACTGATTTTGCCCTTGCTCGCCGCCGCGCTCTTCGCGCTGCTCGCGTTTATCGTCGCGCCCAACTTTGAGCCGCTGGCCCTCGACGACGCGCAACGCCAAGCTCTCTCCGCAGATCAAGTCGCCCAATACCAGATAATGGCGGATAGCTACAGCTTGATCCGCCGAATTCTCCTGAGCGCGATGTGGCTGTGCCTCGCATTCGCCTTCGTTCGCCTTCTCAGCCGCTTCATCTTCAATTTCCTCTTCCGCCTCCGCAAAGGCCGCGAAGCTCCGACGCTCGTCCGTGACATTTTTTCGCTCGCCGCCAACATCCTCTTTGCGGTGCTGATTCTCAAGACGTACTTCCCGGAGATGCCGCTCGGCGCACTGTTGTCAGGGTCAGCGCTGCTCGGCGTGATCATCGGCCTCGCGTTGCAGGATACGCTCGGCAATCTCTTTGCCGGCGTCTCGCTGCACGCCGATAAGCCGTTCGATGTGGGCGACGTGATCTCCATCGGCAAGTGGACAGGCGTCGTCGAAAGCGTGACGTGGCGCGCGGTGAAGATCAGGACGTTCACCAATCACGTCGTCCTCGCCAGTAACAGCAGTGTCGCCAAAGAGTTGATCGAAGTCTGTCCGCGCGACAATTTGAACGCGCGCCTCGTCTTCTTTAACACCGTCTATTCCGCCTCGCCAGCGAAGGTGATCCACGTCGTCCGCGAGGCGGTGCGTGAGACCGAGAACATCTCACGACAGATCACGCCCATCGTCCGCATTCGCGACCTCGGCGCGAGCGGCGTCGATTACGAAGTCAAATACTGGCTCGAAGATTACGCGCGCTACAACGACACCGACGCGCTCGTGCGCCAACGCATCTGGTACGCCTACCGCCGCGCCGGACTCTCCTTCGCCTATCCGACGCAGACGCTCTATCTCGAACGCCCCGCGCGCGACGGGCGTCCCGCCGGAAGCAGCAGCGCCGTCATGGAACGGCTCTCCGCCGTGGACATCTTCGCGCCGCTCTCGCCGGAAGAGTTGGAACGGCTGGCCGGCAAGATCGCCCGCCACGTCTATGCGCCCGGCGAGGCGATTATTCGCGCCGGCGAGCAAGGCTCTTCGATGTTCGTCGTCCATGAAGGCGTTGTCGAAGTCCAGATTGCCGACAACGGACGCCCGCGCACCGTCGCCACGCTGCAAGAAGGCGACTTCTTCGGCGAGATGGCGCTCTTCACGGGCGAACCGCGCACCGCCAATGTCGTCGCTGCCGAAGAGACTGAGGTGCTAGAGATCAGCCACGCCGCCATGAAACACCTCTTCGACAATGATCCCGAACTCGCCGAATCCCTCAGCCATACTATCGCCGAACGCCGCTTCAATCTCGCCGCACAGACGAGCGTCGCACAGTCTGACGAAGGTGAATCCGACGGTTTGCTGACCTCAATCAAACGCTTTTTTGGGCTAGACTAGAATTCGGGCAATGTTGTAACCCATATTATTTCAGCAATTAGGATAACAGGAAAATCCTTCGCTCCGTATTTGACAAAAACCCACTCAATCTTTATCATGCCCCTACGCTCATCAGCCGAATCACGTACTGCTTTCATCCCTTTCGGCGATGAACGTCTAACTCAGTTTTTTGTTTGGAGGAGGAAACTCTCATGTCAATCGTTCGTTACGATCCGTTCCGCGACCTGCGGAGTTTGCAAGACGAAGTGAACCGTCTGTTCTCGACCAACCTCTCGCGCGTCTTCGGCGATGAAGGCATCTCGCGCGGGGCTTGGACGCCTTCGGTGGACATCTTCGAGAATAAAGATCAAATTGTCCTCGAAGCTGAATTGCCGGGCATGAATCGTGAGGATTTTGAACTCACAATCGAAAATAATGTCCTCACACTGCGCGGCGAGCGGCGTTTCGAGAAGCGCGATGAGCAAGACAATTACCATCGCGTCGAGCGCGCTTACGGCACATTCACGCGCTCTTTCACGCTCCCGCAGACGGTCTCGCCGGAGAACGCCACCGCCGAATACAAAAACGGTGTCCTGCGCGTGACCTTGAGCAAGCGCGAAGAGGTCAAGGCCCGCCGCATCGAGATTAAGAGCGAAGGCGGCAGCGCGCAACCGCAGACAATTGAAACTACAGCCGAGCCGAAAGCCGCAACTGCGAACAAGAAGGAAGCCGCCGGAGGGCGGTGAAGGAAATGATGAATGCAGAATGATGAGTGCAGAATGAAAGGCAGGTTTTAATCCATCATTCTGCACGCATCATTCATCATTTTTTGCTATGCGTTTAGACAGATTCACATTGCGCGGCCAAGAGGCCATTCAGACGGCGGTCGAGGTCGCCGAGCGGAATCAACATCAACAGGTTGAGCCGGAGCATTTGCTGTTGGCGATGCTGGAACAACCGGAAGGCGTGGTGCGCCCGATCTTGGGCAAGCTCGGCGCGAATTTGCAGGTCGTCTTAAACGACGTGCAAGCGGCGATTGCGCGCTTTCCGAAAGTGCAGGGCGGGCAGCAGTATTTCAGCCCGCGCCTGACGCAGGTGTTCACCGCCGCGCAGAAGCAGGCCGAAGCGATGCAGGACGAATACGTTTCGACCGAGCATCTGCTCCTCGCCATCGCCGACGAGAAGGACGGGACGGCGGGGCGCATCCTGCGGCAGCACGGCGTCAGCCGCGACGATCTATTAAAGGTCGTGACGGACATGCGCGGCGGTACGCGCGTCACGGATCAGAACGCAGAGGCCAATTATCAAGCGCTCTCGAAATATGCCAAAGACCTGACTGATCTCGCTCGTCAAGGCAAGCTCGATCCGGTCATTGGCCGCGACGACGAGATTCGGCGCACGATTCAAGTTCTCTCGCGCCGCACGAAAAATAATCCCGTGCTGATCGGCGAGCCGGGCGTCGGCAAGACCGCGATTGTCGAAGGTCTCGCGCAAAGGATCGTGTCGGGCGATGTGCCGGAGACTTTGCGGAACAAGCGGCTGGTCGGGCTTGATCTCGGCTCGATGCTCGCGGGCGCGAAGTATCGCGGTGAGTTCGAGGATCGCTTGAAAGCTGTTTTGAAAGAGATCGAGAATGCGAAGGGGCAGATCGTTTTATTCATCGACGAATTGCACACACTGGTCGGCGCGGGCGCGGCGGAAGGCGCGATTGATGCGTCGAACATGCTGAAGCCGGCGCTGGCGCGCGGCGAGTTGCGCTGCGTCGGCGCGACGACTTTGAACGAGTACAAGAAACATCTGGAGAAGGATGCCGCGCTCGAACGCCGCTTTCAACAGGTCTATGTCGGAGAACCGACGGTCGAGGACACTATCGCGATTTTGCGCGGATTGAAAGAGCGCTACGAAGTGCATCACGGCGTCAGGATCAAAGATTCGGCCATCGTCGCGGCGGCGACCCTTTCAAATCGCTACATCACGGATCGCTTTCTGCCCGACAAAGCCATCGACTTGATCGACGAAGCAGCCTCGCGCCTCCGCATCGAGATCGATTCCCTGCCCGTCGAGATCGACGAATTGGAGCGCGAGATCACGCAGCTCGAAATTGAGCGCCAAGCCTTGCAGCGTGAAACGGACGAACGCTCGCAGGCGCGCTTGCAAGAGATCGAGCAAAAGGTCGCGGACTTGCGCGAGCGCTCTTCCGGCATGAAGGCGAAGTGGCAACAAGAGAAAGAAATCATCGAGCGCATTCGCAAAGCCAAAGAAGAAGTCGAGCAGGCCAAGTTACAAGCCGAGCAGTACGAGCGCGCCGGCGATTACAACAAGGTCGCGGAGTTGCGTTACGGCAAGCTCGTCGAGTTGCAGCGGCAACTCGAAACGGATCAGAACAAGCTGGCCGAAGCGCAAAAGGAAAGCGTCTATCTCAAGGAAGAGGTGGACGAAGAAGACATCGCGCTCGTGGTGGCGAAGTGGACGGGCGTCCCGGTCTCGAAGATGCTCGAAGGCGAGATGCAGAAGCTCGTCACGATGGAAGAGCGTTTGCGCCAGCGGGTTATCGGTCAAGATGAAGCCTTGACCGCCGTTGCCAATGCGGTGCGCCGCGCGCGTGCTGGACTGCAAGACCCGAACCGGCCCATCGGTTCATTTATCTTCCTTGGTCCCACGGGCGTCGGCAAGACCGAGACGGCGCGCGCCCTCGCCGAGTTTCTCTTCGATGATGAGCGCTCGATGATTCGTCTCGACATGTCCGAGTACATGGAGAAGCACGCCGTCGCGCGCATGATCGGCGCGCCGCCGGGCTACGTCGGCTATGAAGAAGGCGGTCAATTGACGGAAGCCGTGAGACGCAGGCCGTACTCGGTCGTTCTCTTCGATGAAATTGAAAAGGCGCACCCGGATGTGTTCAACGTGCTGTTGCAAATTCTCGACGATGGGCGTTTGACCGACTCGAAGGGGCGCACGGTCGATTTCAAGAACACGGTCTTGATCATGACTTCCAATCTCGGCTCGCGTGAGATTCAAGCGGTCGGCGACGACGAGAAACAAGTGCGCGAAGCGGTCACGCAAGTTTTGCGCGAGCAATTCAAACCGGAGTTCTTGAACCGCATCGACGACATCGTGATCTTCCATCAACTCTCGCGCGAGCAGATCGGCGAGATTATCGAAGTGCAACTCGAACGCCTGCGCCGGATGCTCGCCGAGCGCCATATCACGCTCACGCTCGACGATGCGGCCAGAGCTTTGCTCGCGCGCGAGGGTTACGATCCGCTCTACGGCGCGCGTCCCTTGAAGCGCGCGATCCAGACGTTGATTCAAAACCCGCTCGCGTCGAAACTCTTGCGCGGCGAGATCGCGCCGGGACAGACTGTGCAAGTCTCCGCCGACGGCGACGAGATGAGATTCAACACAGCAGTGAGCGGCGCGGCAGCGGCGACGTGAGAACAGTGCAATTAGCAGCTTGACCATCTATCATTCACGCGCATGAGAATCTTTCAGAGGGAGAGGCAGCGAAACATGCAAAAAGCACGGGCGGCTGAAGAGGCGAGAGACAGAGAAACTGATGAGACTTCGGCAGCCGGTGGAATTCGCGTCAACGACCGGCGGCGCGTCGTGTTGGACGACGATGCGGCGGAAGGCGTGCGGACGCGCGAGGCGGCGGCAGAGCCGCAGTTGAAACCGAAATACGTTGAAGAGTTGGAAGCGCGCACCCGCGCCGCCGAGGAAGTGGCGACGGACGTGCAAGCGCGCTTCGAGCAAGTGCGGGCCGAACTGCGCCGCGAGACCGACGCGATCAGACAACGCCTCGCGCGCACGGCTGACGAGCGCGTGCAACGCGAAAAAGTCGAGTTCATCGCCTCGCTCCTCCCCGTGCTGGACAACTTACAGCGCGCGATTGAAGCGGCGGAAAGCGACGGCTCCAGCGAATCATTACTCGACGGACTGCACGGCACAGCCAGCGGCTTTGAAAACGCACTTAACGTTGCCGGGGCCGAACCATTCAACGCGCTCGGCGAAACATTTGATCCTGAACTGCACGAGGCGGTTGATACCACAGAGGTCGAACCCGAACGCGACAACACGATCACAGCGGAGTACAGTCGCGGCTACACGTTGGGCGGCCAACTGCTTCGCCCCGCGCGCGTGCAAGTAGGCCGAGCGCGGAATGAAAACTGATGTTGATATCAACGGATTGTTTTTCGGTTCGACAAATGCGGCGAGTAATGGTCGCGCTTTTGGTGCTTATGCTGACCCCGATCCATAACGCGGGTCAACGTTCCGCTGCAAGCGAAGTGAAACCCGAAGACAGTTTGTTGGCAGAGTTGATTATTAAGAGAGAGTACCATCTTCAAAAGCTCAAAATTCCAATTGGCTCCGAGCTTAATACTGCCAAATTGGCGGGCGGGGGATTCGCTACCGTTGACTGTTTCCCTACTTGTAAATTGACGGCTGAGTACCAGTTCGCAGCGCTGGCCTATTATGTAAGCCGTGATAAAGCCCAACTCCATTTGAGCCTATCCTTTGGCAATCATAAGCAATGCACGGTCAACAAAGAGGTTACGATGACTCGCGATAAAGTCACCAAACTCAATCTTAAATGCGGCGTGAAGATTAGAGTCTTATGGACTTGATCATCAGCGAAAGCTGAAATCCCTTTTGACGAATAACTATCGAGGAGAAAATCAAAGTGGCAGCAAAAGAATTGAAATTTAGCGAAGAGGCCCGGCGCAAGATGTTGCAGGGCGTGAACACGTTGGCGAACACGGTGCGGGTGACGCTGGGGCCGAAAGGGCGGAACGTCGTGCTGGGGAAAAAGTACGGCTCGCCGGTGATCACGAAGGACGGCGTGACGGTGGCGAAAGAGATCGAGTTGAAAGATAACTACGAGAACATGGGCGCGCAGATGGTGCGCGAAGTCGCCACGAAGACGAACGATACGGCGGGCGACGGCACGACGACGGCGACCGTTCTGGCGCAAGCGATTTTCCGCGAGGGCGTGAAGAACGTGACGGCGGGCGCGAATCCGATGGAGTTGCAGCGCGGCATTCAGCAAGCGACTGAAGCGGCAGTCAAAGAGCTAGAGAAGCAGTCGAAGAAGGTCAAGAGCAAGGATGATCTCGCCAATGTCGCTTCGGTGTCGGCGAATAATGAT
>JALZKK010000370.1 GCA_030859285.1 Acidobacteriota bacterium
TTCTATCGCCGATTGAAACGGCACGATCCCGACGCCCATCTCTTCCTCAACCATGCGCTTGATCGAAGTCAACCGGCTCAATTCCATCACGACTTTCGGATGCAATCCGGCCTGCGCGAAAAACTCGTCGATCAAACGGCGGGTGTTGCCGCCGCGCTCGCCCAAGATCAGTTTCTCGCCGGCCAGCGTGAAGGCGCTGACCACGCGCTGCGCGGCGAGCGGGTGGCGCGGACTGGCGATAGCGATCAACTCATCGACGAACAGTTTTTCAGTTTGCACGCCGCGCCCTTCAACCGGCAGCGAGACGAAAGCCATGTCGAGATCGCCGGCGAGGATTTGTCTGACAAGTGTTTCGCTGGTCCCCGAAGTGACTGAGATTTCGGCGTGCGAGTGACGCGCGCGCAACTGCTTGAGCATTCGCGGCAGCGGCCCGTCGCCAAACATCGCCGAAGAATTGCCCAAGCGCAACCGCCCGTGCGCGACTCCGGCCAGTTCTTCCATCTCGGCCAGCGCTGCATCGTGTTCGCGCAAGATGCGTTGAGCGCGCTCCAACAAATGCTCGCCCGCCTGTGTCGGCACACAACGGCGCGGCGTCCGCACGAACAGCGAGACGCCTGTCTCGTGTTCGAGTTGCCGGATTTGCATACTGATCGCGGCTTGTGTGATGTGAACGCGCTTGGCGGCGGCGGTAAATGTTTTGGCTTCGGCAATAGCGACTAAAGCTCTCAGTTGGCGAATTTCCATTTTTTCCGTTGTGACCTCAGTATCAGAGTTAATTATCGAAGAGATAAAATCTTTTAGTTTCCATTATATGTCAAGCCGCACTACACTGCTTCCGTCAATGAGAAGAAATGCGCGCCTCGCTCAGTCGCCGGCCCTCCGCCCGTCAAGATGAAAGCCGAACGCCGATCAGTCAAACTCGCCGCTGCCGCCATGCCCCGTCCGCTCCAGCGCGAACGGGGATTTTATCTCGGTGTGGACGGCGGGGGGACCAAAACCCACGCCGCGCTCATTGATGAGAAAGGCGACATCATCGGCGAAGGGCAGGCCGGGCCTTCCAATCCGTTGCGTGTCGGCGTGCGACAATCCGCCGAGGTGGTGCGAGATGCGATTGAGCGCGCGTGCGCGGAAGCCGGCGTGCGCCGCAACGATCTCGACGCGATTCAAATTGGTCTGGCCGGCGTGCGCCGTGCAGATTTGCGCGAGCGGGTGCGTGAAGTGTTGCTCGCGCTGCACATCAATCCGTTAGAGATTGTGACAGACGCTGACATCGCGCTCGCCGGCGCGACGGGCGGCGAGCCGGGCTTGGTTCTCGTTGCAGGGACCGGCTCGATCTGCTGCGGCAAGAACGCGCGCGGGCAGACGGCGTGCGCGGGCGGTTGGGGGCCACTCGTCGGCGACGAAGGCAGCGGAGCTTGGCTCGCGCGGCGCGCGCTGCAAGCCGTCGCGCACGCTTCAGACGGGCGCGGCCCAGCGACAAGCCTCGCACGGGCGGCCTGCGAGTATTTCAGCGTGGCGACGCCCGATGATCTGGCAACGACGATCTACGCGCCGAATATGACCACTGAACGGATCGCCGGCTTTGGCCGTCCCGTCGTCGAGGCCGCGCAGAAGAAAGACGCCGTTGCGCGCGAGATCGTCGCCGCTGCCGGACGCGAGTTGGGCGCGGCGGCAATCGCCGTCATCAGCCAGTTGGGAATGGAACGCGAAACATTTCCCGTCGCCTACGTCGGCGGCGTGTTCAAGGCGGGTGAGCTAGTGCTTGGTCCCCTGCGCGAGACGTTGAACAAGCGCGCGCCGGGCGCATCCCTTGCGCCGCCGCAACAGCCGCCCGCCGTCGCCGCCGCTCTGATGGCGCGCGCACACTCGCGGCGTTTGGCTTTAGCTGGCTAAAGCGGTTTCGAGTTAAGAATAGATGTCTTTAACTCGAAACTCGAAACCCGAAACTCGAAACTATAAATCGAGAATGAAAGCAGAAACCGAGAGCCTTCCGATCACCGAACAAGAGAATCCGCGGACGGCGGGGATCGGGAGTCTGCCGGTTGGAGAGATCGTGCGTTTGATGAATGTGGAAGACGCGAGCGTGGCGGGAGCAGTCGAGCGTGTGTTGCCGGAGGTGGCGCGGGCGGTGGAAGAAATTGGGCGGCGGTTGCGCGCGGGCGGGCGGTTGTTTTATGTGGGGACGGGAACATCGGGGCGTCTGGGCGTGTTGGATGCGGCGGAATGCCCGCCGACATTCGGCGTCTCGCCGGAGTTGGTGCAGGGCGTGATCGCGGGCGGTTACGAGGCTTGCTATCGCGCGGTCGAAGCCTCCGAGGATGATCGCGGGGCTGGCGCGCGAGATTTGGACGGGCGCGGCGTGACGGGCCGCGATGCAGTGGTCGGGCTCGCCGCTTCGGGACGGACGCCTTACACCATCGGCGCAGTCGCGCACGCGCGGCAGTTGGGCGCGTTTACTGCTTGCGTGACGTGCGCGCCCGATTCGGAGATCACGAAAGTCGTCGAAGTCGCTATCGTGCCAATCGTCGGGCCTGAAGTCATCGCCGGTTCGACGCGGTTGAAGGCCGGGACGGCGCAGAAGATGGCGCTGAACATGATCTCGACGGCGACGATGATCCGGCTCGGCTACGTGACCGGCAACCGGATGACGAATATGCTGCCGCGCAATCAAAAGTTAGTGGCGCGCTCGCTCCGCATCTTCAGCGCGGAGACAGAGGCGGATGAGACAGCAGCCCGCGCGGCGTTGGACGCAGCCGGCGGTGATCTTCGCGTCGCCCTCGTGATGCACAAAACGAACTGCCCGCGCGAAAAGGCGGAGCAGGCTTTGGTCGAAGCGCATCAAGTCGTGCCGGCGGCCATCCAAGCGCTGGCACGATGGAACACCGAGCTGCTTGAGCCGGGAGCGCGGACGTCCCGTCCGCAGTGAGCGCCTCCGGCGCGAATAAAGTTTGCGCGATCACGCGACGTTGGTTGATTGCGAGAGTTGTTTAGCTCGCCTGTGGGCGAGCTTGGCGGACGAGACGGCCGCGCTCCCAGCACGACGCACTTGTGATCAGAGAAGTTAATAGCAATCGGCACAGTGTTGAGTTGAAACCTTGAGCATCCACGCAACAGACAGCCTCGATAATCAGCGGCACGCGCTTTTGCATCCGGCGCTGCGCGGCGTGCGCGCTGTCCTCTTTGATGTCGGCGGCACGCTGCTGCACCCGGATTGGGAACGGCTGGCGCAGTTCGCACAAGAACAGACGGGGCGGGAACTCAATGCGGAAGAGTTAACGCGCGCGTTGAAGGAAATTTTGCGCGCGGTGGATGTCGCTTTGCGTGATGGCGGCCCGCCACCTGCGGACACGCACCGGCGCGGTTGGATATTTCACCGGATGTACGGCGCGCTCGGTTTTGATGAAGAGATGTGCGAACGCTTGAACGTGTCGGTCGATGCCGCGCACACGGAGCGGCATCTCTGGTGCGGACTTGACCAAGACGCGCCGCGCGTGTTGACGGCCCTCAGCAAGATGGGACTGCGTTTAGCCGTCATCTCAAACACCGAAGACGGACGGCTCGACGAACTGTTAGAGCTGGCGGGCATCAAATCGCACTTCGATTTTCTGCTTGATTCATTCGTCGTCAAACAACGCAAGCCTGACGCCGCGATCTTTCAACTCGCGTTGTCGCATTTAGAATTGCAGCCTGATCAAGCCGTCTATGTCGGCGACTCTTACGGCCACGACGCGCTGGCCGCGCTCGCTGTCGGGATGCGTGCCGTCCTCGTCGATCCGCTTGGACTATTTCCCGACGCTGTCTGCCCGCGCATTCACTCGCTCGGAGAGTTGATCGGTGAAACGAAGACGAATGTGACGAGTTACAGTTCTTAGGATAAGATTGGGTGCAAATGAGAGCCGTGCGGCAACGCTCTCCCGCAAAAGTTGCCGCGAACAAGCCTGCTGACCAAGCTCGAAAAGATGAATCTTCTCCGTTGTTCGCCGGGCGCGTGTGCGCGCTCTGACGGGTGAAGAATGGTAACGTGAATGAGTTATCTCGATCTTGCCATCATCATTGCGTACCTTGCCGGCATCACGCTCTTCGGCGTGTGGTTTGCCGGCAAGCAGGAGACGACGCGCGATTATTTTCTCGGTGACCGCACTGTGCCGTGGTGGGCGATTGCGGCGTCGATTGTAGCGACCGAGACTTCGACGATCACTTTCATTTCCGTCCCCGGCATCGCCTTTGCGCGCGGCGGCAATTTTCAGTTTTTGCAACTCGTCTTCGGCTACATGCTGGGGCGCATCGTGATCTCTCTGCTCTTCATCCCGTCTTATTTTCGCGGCGAGTTATTGACGGTCTATCAATTGTTGGAACGGCGCTTCGGGTTGAAGATCAAGATGCTGGCCGCCGCGCTGTTTGTCGTGATGCGAAACATTGCGGACGGCGTGCGTCTGCTGTTGACGGCCATCGTGCTGGCTGCCGTCTATACCGCTTTTCAGCCGGACGCGAACGCCGAACAGATCATCATTTACTCGATCATCCTGCTCGGCGCGGTGATGATTCTTTTTACTTACTACGGCGGAATGGAAGCGGTGATCTGGGTCGAAGTCGTGCAACTGGGCGTGTATCTGGCGGGCGCGCTGGCGGCGGCCATCGTTTTGATTTCAGCCATCGACGGGGGCTTCAACTCCGCGCTGGCGCTCGGCTCGCAGTACGGCAAATTCGACGTGATCGATTTGGGACTCAGATCGACGAACTATGCTTTCAGTTTGCCATTCACGAGCAATGTCTGGAATTTTAGTTTGCCGATTGATCTGACGAAGACTTACACCTTTTGGGCGGGACTGATCGGAGGATGCTTTTTGACGATGAGTACGCACGGGACGGATCAATATCTCGTGCAGCGTTATCTCTGCACGGATCGACCGCGACGAGCGGCGGCTGCTTTGCTCTCAAGCGGTGCGGTGGTGCTGGCGCAGTTCATCGGTTTTCTATTCATCGGCGCGCTGCTGTTCGCGTTTTATCAACCTTATGTTGATCCGTCTTACGCGACGCTCGCGCCCGCGCAAGCCGCGTTTCCGTTCACGGGCGGCGACCGTGTGTTTCCCGATTTCATCACGAAGCACATGCCGACGGGATTGTCGGGTTTAGTCGTCGCGGCGATCTTTGCGGCGGCCTTATCGTCTTCGTTAAATGCAATTGCGGCGACCGCCGTCAACGATCTCTACAAGCCGTTCGCTTCGGGCAAGGATGATCGGCATTATCTCCGCGTCTCGCACTGGCTGACGCTGGTGTGGGGCATCTTGCAGATCGGTGTCGCGCTCGTGCTGATGCGCCGGAATCGTTCGGCGCTCGATCAAGCGTTGTCAATCGCTTCGCTGATCAACGGCCCCGTGTTGGGCGTCTTCTTGGTCGGCACATTCCTGCGGCGCGTCAGCGAACCGCCCGCGCTGATCGGAATGCTGGCGAGCATCATAGTGATGCTCTACGTCCGTTTTTACACGCCGCTCGCGTGGACTTGGTACGTGTTGATCGGGAGCAGTGTGACATTCTTCGTTGCGCTGTTCGTGAGCTACGCCTTCGCGCCTGCGCCCGCCGCGCGGCGGGACGAACTCGCGCCGGGCGCGGTTGATTAAGAAATGACTCAGACGAAGAAAATTAACCGCAGAGGACACAGAGGAACGCAGAGGATGTATAAAGAAAAAATGATCTCAAATTTCAAATCTGAGATTTCAAATTCTCTACCTCTGTGTTCCTCCGTGTCCTCTGTGGTGAATATCTTGTTGGCGAAACACAACTGATTCAGAAATTGAATGGCAAAAAATGATTACTCTCAGTTCTCAACGCATCATCCGTCAATTAACCACGCTCGCGCTGTTGGCGATGTTCACGCTATCGCCGGGCGGAATCACGCGCGGGCAGATTCTAACCACATACACGGGCGCGCAAACGTCGAACAGTTCGCCGCGCCCGTATCCGCGCCGCCCATCGGCGGACGCCTTGAAGTGGGCTGATCAAGAACTGAAGCGGATGTCGCTAGAGCAGAAGATCGGGCAATTGATCTCGGTCGGCGTCAACGCGACGTTCTTGAATCGGGACAGCGAGGCTTTCAAAGAATTGAGCCGGCAGGTCACAGAGAATCACATCGGCGGGATCATTTTGTTTCGCGGGCCGGTCTATGAATCCGCGCACTTAATGAACCGGATGCAGGGACTCGCGCGGCTGCCGCTCCTCGTCTCGGCGGATTTGGAAGCGGGCGCGGGGATGCGCTTTAACGACACGATCAATTTCCCTTGGAACATGGCCGTCGGCGCGACCGGCAATCCCGACTACGCGCGGCGGCAAGGCGCGATCACGGCCAGAGAAGCGCGTGCGCTCGGCGTGCAGCAGATTTTCGCGCCGGTCGTGGATGTGAACAACAACGCGGCGAACCCGGTGATTAACGTCCGCTCTTACGGCGAAGACCCGTTGGAAGTCGGGCGCATGGCGGCGGCTTTCGTCGAGGGCGCGCAAGGGCAGGGCGTCATCTCAACCGCGAAACATTTTCCGGGACACGGCGATACGGCGGTTGATTCGCATCGCGGTTTGCCGGTGATCGATCTGCCGCGCGCGCGTCTGGATAAAATCGAGTTGGTCCCCTTCCGCGCGGCGATTGCGGCGGGCGTCGGCGCGATCATGTCAGCGCACATCGGGCTGCCGCAGATCGATCCGACGAAGGTCAGCCCGCTTCCCCGTCCCAAAGACTACGCGCCGTCTTATGCTGACAGCGAAGTGCTGGTGGAGAACGCGACGTTGCCCGGCACGCTCTCGCCGAATGTTTTGGGCGGCATCCTGCGGCGTGAACTCGGCTACGACGGCATCATCGTCACCGACGCGCTCGATATGAGCGGCTTGACGATCTACTTCACGCCGGGCGAGGCGGCGGTGCGCGCGGTGTTGGCGGGCGCAGACATGCTCTTAAAACCTTCTGACCCGGATGCGGTCGCGCGCGGTCTGAAAGAGGCGGTTGGATCGGGGCGGCTGACGGAGAAGCGGCTCGAAGAATCCGCGCGCCGCATTCTCGCGGCGAAATATGATCTCGGCTTAGTCAAACAACGTCTCACGCCGCTCGAAGAGATCGACCGCGTCGTTTCCAGCATGGAAGCCGAACGGCTCGCGCAAGAGATCGCCGACCACGCGATCACGCTCGTCCGTGATGAAGCCAAGCGGCTGCCCCTGACGAGCCTGCGCCCGGAAGCGCGCGTCTTCAATCTCGCGATCACGAATGGCGAAGACCGGCTCTGGATCGCGCAGCCGTTCATTTCTCAGATGGCGCGCTCAGGCCGGAAGATTGAGACCGCCGTGTTGGATGAACGCTCTTCGGATGCGGAAGTGCAGGCGGCTTTGGAGCGCGCGGGGAAAGCTGATTTTGTGATCGTCTCGATGTACGGGCGCGTCCGCACGGGACAATCAAACAGCGGCGCTTTGCCGGAGCCGGGCCAAAACGCACTAACGAAGCTCATCGAAGCGAATGCACCGCTCGCCGGCATCAGTTTCGGCAATCCGTATTTGCTGCAAAATTTTCCGCAACTGAAAACATACTTGGTCGCTTACGGCGACATGCCCACGTTGCAACGCGCCGCCGCCCGCGCCATCACAGGCGAGATCGACGTGACGGGGCGGCTGCCGATCACTCTGCCCTCGCTCTATGCGAGAGGCACAGGCATTCAGTTGAAGGCGCAAGCGCAAGCGGAGCTGGGAGCGCGGACGGCTCGTCCGCAGTGAGCGCGTGAGCGCAAATAAAAGTTGCGCGCTCAGTCAACGTTGAATGAAGGCGAAACTCGATTAGCTCGCTCAAAGCGAGCTTGGCGGACGGGACGTCCGCGCTCCCAGCAAAAAGTTCATCGGTCTATCGAAGAAGAATGCAAAGGAATATTCGCATAAAGAAATTACCGTGCGCTTTCATCGTCCCGCTTCTCGCACTTACGTGTGCGGTGACGACGTTGGCGGCGAATCTGCCGGTCGCGCAACCGGCAGCCGTCGGCATGTCTGCCGGGCGTTTGGCGCAGATCGATCAGGTTGTGCGTCAAGCCACCGAGCGGCGCGAGACGCCGGGCGCGGTGGTGTTAGCGGCGCGGCGCGGGCGCGTGGTGTGGCGCAAGGCTTACGGCGCACGCGCGATTGAGCCGGCGCGGGAAGAGATGACGGCGGACACGATCTTCGACGCGGCGAGTTTGACGAAAGTCGTGGCGACGGCGACGAGCGTGATGATCCTCATCGAGCGCGGGCTGGTGCGCTTAAATGATCCGTTGTCAAAGTTCATTCCTGAAATCAAAGGCGAGGGCCGCGAACGGATCACGATTGAGCATTTGCTGACACACCGTTCCGGCTATGCGCCCGACTTTGATCTGGGCGAGCAATGGATGGGTGATGACGAAGCGATCAGGAGGCTGCAAACTGAGCGGCTGCGCCAACCGCCGGGCGCGAGATTTGTTTACAGCGACATCGGCTTCATCGCGCTCGGCGAAGTGGTCAAGCGTGTGAGCGGGCAGCCGCTCGACAGGTTCGCGCGCGAAAACATTTTCGTGCCGCTCAAAATGAAAGACACGGACTTTCGTCCCGCCGCTGCGCTTCATCCGCGCATTGCGCCGACGGAGAAGAGGCGAGCGCAAGCGACCTATCTCGGCGGCAAGCCGGAGAGCGTCGGCGCGGCTGAAGGGGACCAGTGGTTGCGCGGAGCGGTGCATGATCCCACATCATCGCGGATGGGCGGCGTCGCGGGACACGCGGGGCTGTTCTCAACCGCCGACGATCTGGCGATCTTCTGCCAGATGATCTTGCAGGGCGGCGAGTACGGCGGCGCGCGGATTTTAAGTCCGCTCGGCGTGGCGGCGATGACGCGGGCGCGCGCAGTGGCGGAAGACGGCTCGGCGCGCGGCTTGGGCTGGGACATCACGAGTGGTTTTTCGTCCAATCGCGGCGATCTTTTCCCGCCCGGCTCGTTCGGGCATACGGGTTTCACCGGCACTTCCATTTGGATCGATCCGGCGAGCGAGACGTTCGTCGTTTTCCTGAGCAACCGCGTTCACCCGGACGGCAAGGGAGATGTCACGCCTCTGCGCGGGCGCGTGGCTTCCATCGTCGCTTCGTCGGTGGTTGACACATCAATTGAGAGCGCCCGCGCAGAGGCGGCGCGCACGGCGGCGGAAGTCTTAATCGGCGTCGCTCGTTTGACGAGTCAAACTTCAGCGACGAATGCTGCCGGCATCAGCGCGAGCATTCCCGCCCTCAACGCCGAAGTCTTGAACGGCATCGACGTGTTGGAGCGCGACAATTTTAAGCCGCTCGCCGGAATGCGCGTCGGTCTGATCTCGAATCACACGGGGCGTGATCGGCAAGGGCGACCGACGATTGACGTGCTGCGCGAAGCGCCAAATGTGAAGCTCGTCGCGCTCTTCTCACCGGAGCATGGCATTCGCGGGCAGTTGGATGAAAAAGTTTCTGATTCCATTGATGAGAAGACTGGCTTGCCGATCTACTCGCTCTACGGCGAGACGCGCCGACCGACGCCCGCACATTTGCAGAATCTCGACGCGCTCGTCTTCGACATTCAAGACATCGGCGCGCGATTTTACACGTACATCTCCACCCTCGGCTACGCGATGGAAGAAGCCGCGAAAGCAAAACTGCCGGTCTTCGTTCTTGATCGACCAAATCCGATTAACGGTGTCGAAGTCGAGGGACCAATCGCCGACGCCGATCAGCTCTCGTTCGTCAGCTATCACACGCTCCCCGTCCGGCACGGCATGACGATTGGCGAGTTGGCGCGGCTCTTCAACGAACAACGCAAGATCAATTGCGATCTGCGGGTCGTCAAGATGGAGCGTTGGCGGCGCGCGATGTGGTTCGACCAGACGAATCAGACGTGGATCAATCCTTCGCCCAACATGCGGAGTTTGACGGAAGCGACGCTGTACCCCGGCGTCGGATTGTTAGAGACGACGAATCTCTCGGTCGGGCGTGGCACGGACACGCCGTTTGAAATCATCGGCGCGCCGTGGCTCGACGGCCAACGTTTAGCCGCCGAGTTGAACTCTCGCCGCATCGCGGGCGCGCGTTTCGTCCCCGTGCGTTTCACGCCGAAGGCTTCGGTCTTTCAAAACCAAGAGTGCGGCGGCATTAACATCATCATCACCGACCGCGCGCAGTTTCGTCCCGTCATTGCAGGGATCGAGATCGCGACGGCCTTGCGACGCCTCCACTTGAACGAGTGGAAGATCGACAACTATCCCCGGCTGCTCACCGACGCCGACACCTTCGAGCGGCTCAAACGCGGCGAGACAGCGGAAGAGATCGCGCGCTCTTGGACGAACGATCTCGAAGAGTTTCGCCGCGTGCGGGCGGCGGTGTTGTTGTACGAATAGCGAGCTGTCGGCCGCGAGGTGCGCGCGGCCCGGAAGGGAATTTGACATGAGTTTATACGCAGGAAAAATTCACCGCAGAGACGCGGAGGCGGCGCGGAGTTTACACAGAGAGTTAAACGATCTGCTCTGCGCTACCTCTGCGGAATCTCCGCGCCTCTGCGGTGAAGCAAACTTCCGCTACCACAATGATCGGGGAGAGCAAGGATGCCGAATCGTCTGAAAGTATTGCTCGCCGCGAGTGCCTTACTGCTCGCGCCGATCCCTGCGCTGGCGTGGGACGATACGGGTCACATGGTCGTCGCGCAGATCGCTTACAGCCGTTTGACGCCGGCGGCCAAAGCGAAAGTCGAGAAGCTGTTGACGCCGCTGCCGCCGGAACCGGGCCGGAGGCCGGATCGCGGGTTGGTCTTCTTCTGCGAGCGCATGTACAACCCGGTCACTATCGCTTGTTGGATGGACGACATTCGTGATTCGTCGCTCAGTTCTGTTTATGCCGAGTGGCATTACATCAATTTCAATCCGTTGTTTCTCGGCCTTCCGGCGGACGCCAAGATTGGTCCCGCGAAAGAAAACATACTGGTGCGGATCAAGTTCGCGCTGGACGAGTTGGCGCAGCGCAAGAATTTCGACACGACCGACACACGCGCCGACGACAAATTGAGCGCCGAAGCCGTCGGCTATCTGGCGCACCTCGTCGGCGATGTGCATCAACCCTTGCACGCAGCGACGCGCTACACGAAAGAGCGTCCGAACGGCGACGCGGGCGGCAACGGTTTTCCGAT
>JALZKK010000380.1 GCA_030859285.1 Acidobacteriota bacterium
GGTGATGCCCGATCCGAAGAAGTCGAAAGAGCGTTTTTTTCAAGGCCGCATATGGGTTGACGATCAGGACTTGCAGATCGTCAAAGCGCGCGGCAAGGGCGTTCCCGAAGCGAAGGGCGAGCGCTATCCGACGTTTGAGACTTACCGCGAGCAGATCGACGGCAAGTATTGGTTCCCGACCTACACCTACGCCGACGATGAGTTGGTCTTCGACAGCGGCCAAGTCGTCCGCGTCCGCATGAGGATCAAGTTCACCGACTTCGAGCGGCTCCGCGCCAAAGTCCGCGTCATCGAAGAAGGCGATGTCATTGACGAGACGCCGAAGCCCAAGCCGACGCCGGACAAGCCGACGCCTTAGGACGCACTGACAACAGAACAAAATCCGGGAAGGGGCGACACCGCATTTGCTCGATGTGTCGCCCCTTCTGGCTTGGAAGGATACTGGCGTCAGCACGTGGATTTGACGTGTTATGATGTGGCGGTGTTCAACTTCAGTTTTGGGGAAGGTTCCTGTGAGAGTTTCCGTCATCAAAAAAGCGCCGCTGCGTGAGTCGGACAGCACCGAGAGTCTGAAAGACAAGACGCCGCAGCAATTGCTCGACATGATGTGGCAATTGGCGCTCGACGCATGGTCGTTCAAGGAAAACATCAGTGCTGAACCCAGACTACAGAGACATGTTGTCGTGCTTAAAAGACGAGGGCGTTGATTTCATCATCGTTGGCGCTTACGCCCTTGCCGCACACGGCTTCCCCCGCGCGACCGGAGACATCGACATCTGGGTCAGGAATACCCCAGAGAACGCGCGCCGCATTTTGCGCGCGCTGGCGAAATTTGGCGCGCCGCTTTCTTCCCTGTCCGAGCAGGACTTCACATCCCCGAACATGGTGGTGCAACTTGGAGTCGAGCCGTGCCGGATCGACATCACGACGGGAATCGATGGCATCGAGTTTGCAGAGGCATGGAGCAATAAAGCTACTGTCTTGATCGATGGTATCGAAGTGGCAATCCTCTCGAAGGCCGACGCGCTGAAGAACAAGTTAGCTGCCGGTAGAGATAAAGATCAAGGCGACATCGCTTGGCTGAAAAAGAATCAAGACGCCGGTGATTAACGTCCGCGCTTTTTCAATTCACCGCTTCCAGTTCCTCAGCGATCCGCGCGCGCGTCTCTTGTGTGAGGCGGGCGACATCTTCATCGGTTGAGAGTCCGGCAGTCTCAATCGGCGGCAGAATCACCATCTCGATGGTGCCGGGGCGGGCGACGCCGGTTCCCTTGCCCATTAGCCAATCAGTATTTTTCATCGCGACGGGGACGACAGGCGTCTTCGTCTCGACAGCCATGTAGAATGCGCCTTTCTTGAAGGAAAGGAGTTGGCCGGGACGTGCGCGCGTGCCTTCGGCGAAGACGCCGAAGGAGACACCGGAGCGAATGCATTCGGTGGCGGCGCGCACCGTCTCGAAGGCGCGCTCGCGGTTCGAGCGGTCGATTGCCATGATGTTGACGTAGCCCATGCCGTAGCCGAGGATCGGCACTTTCAACAGTTCCTTCTTGGCAAGGACGCCGATGCGACGACCGAGGTGATCAAAGAGCGTGGCGGTATCGAGGTACGAGCGATGGTTGGCGACGAAGATATAAGTTTGATTGGGATCGAGATGCTCACGCCCGCGCACCGTCACTTTCATGCCGCTCAAGCGCAGCCAATTGCGCGCTCCGAAACGCGCCCACGGATAAACCCAATGCTGCCGCCCCGCGAGGTACGAAACAAACAAAGCTGGCGGGGCGAAGACGAGCAACAGCGCGCCCGCGACCGTCAGCGACCACCAATAGCACAGCCGCCCCATGAGCGTGCGTGCTGTCGCTGTGCTAGACTCGACGGCGCGCTCCCGCAACGTTTCATCATCCGTCATTTTTTGCGAAAGAGATTCGGAATGCTCAGTCATTGGCTTCGCCTCGTCTGCCTAGCTCTCGTCTTTCTCACTCTGCCGCTTGTTGGCACACAAGTCTCTTCAACTAAGGCTCAGACCCAGCGCACGCCTTCGTCGCCACCGACTCGCCAAGCGCCCGCGCCGCCGTCACCCGCGTCTGTTCTCGGTTTCACGCCCGGAGATGATCGCACCATCGCCGACTGGCGACAGATCACCGATTACTTCCGTCGCCTCGATCAAGCGAGCGACCGCGTCTTAGTCAAAACTCTCGGCGAGACGACCTTACAACGTCCGCTCGTCGTGGCTTTCATCAGCGCGCCTGAGAATATACGCGATCTCGCGAAGTACCAAGGCATCCAGAGAAGGCTCGCCGACCCGCGCTCAAATCCCGACAATGGTAGGGTCGATTGGGGCAAGGCGCTTTCAGCTTCGGGCAAAACAGTCGTCGCCATCTCCTGCTCGATCCACTCGACGGAGATCGTTGCGTCGCAAATGTCGATGCAGTTGGCCTACGAACTCGCGTCGGCGCAGGACGCCGAGACGCGCGAGATTTTGCAAAACACGATCATCCTGCTCATCCCTTCGGCCAACCCGGACGGCGTGGACATTGTAGCGAACTGGTATCGCAAAACACTCGGCACGCCTTACGAAGGGACGGAGCCGCCGGAGCTGTATCAACACTATGCCGGCCACGACAACAATCGCGATTGGTTCATGCTTAATTTGCAGGAGACGCAATTGATCACGCGCCTCTTCTGGAAAGAATGGTTCCCGCAGATTGTTTACGACGTGCATCAACAAGGCAGCAACGGCTCGCGCTTTTTTATCCCGCCGTTCTACGATCCGCCGAACCCGCACATCGCGCCGCTCTTGCTCCGCGAAGTCGGGCTGGCCGGGCATCACATCGCGTCGGCACTGCAAGCCGCCGGCTACGAAGGCGTGATCACTAACGCGCTTTATGATACGTGGTGGCACGGCGGCTTTCGCACCGCGCCGTATTATCACAACTCGATTGGTATCCTCTCCGAAGCTGCGAGCGCGCGTTTGATGACGCCGATCACGATCACGCGCGAGCAACTCGTCCGCACGTCTTCGCGCGGGATGCCGTCGGCGTTGCAGCCGGCGACGAATTTTCCCGAACCGTGGCCGGGCGGCCTATGGCGACCGCGCGACATCATGTCAATGGAGATGATCGCCGCGCGCTCGTTGCTCTCACTGGCCGCGAAATATCGTGAACGATACTTGCGAAATTTTTACGAGTTGGGCCGGGAGAATATCTCCGCGCCGCTTGTGAGAGACGAGCCAATCGCTTATTTGCTGCCGGCGGGTCAAGGCAATGATGAAACGGTCGCCAAAATGATCGGCGCGCTTATCGAACAGGGCGTCGAAGTGCATCGCTTGGAGGCGGAATTGCACGGCGTTTATGGAGAACCACTGTCGGGCCTCTCCGCCGAACATTCGCGCGCGCCGACCGCCGCGCATCAGCCCGGTAAGTATCGAGAGCAACCGGCGGGCAGCTACATCGTGATGCTCGCACAGCCGTACCGCGACAATGTGGCGACACTGTTTGAGCGGCAAGTCTATCCTGACCGGCGCGGCGCGGGCGGCGAAGCCGAGCGGCCTTACGATGTGGCGGGCTGGACGCTGCCGATGCAAATGGGCGTCGAAGTCGTCCCCGTCTTGAGTTACAACAGGGACGAACTGCGGATGGAACTCCTGCGCGACGAAGCAGAAGTGCGCCGCGACTTGAGCCTCAAGCCGCGCGGCGGCACAAATTCGCCGATCTCCAATCCGATCAAGTCGCCCGTCCGCCTCGCACTCTACAAAAGCTGGACGGCGTCGATGGATGAAGGCTGGACGCGCTTCGTCTTCGACACGTTCAATGTTCCCTTCCAATCGCTCTTCGACACAGACGTGCGCGCCGGGCGTTTGCGCGAGAAATATGACGTGATCGTGCTGCCGTCGATGCGACCGCGAGAGATCGTCGAAGGCCGTGCTAAAGAGACTGCACCCGCCGAATTTACCGGCGGGATTACGGAAGCGGGCGTCGAAAATTTGCGCCGCTTCGTCGAAGAAGGCGGTACGCTCATTTGCTTCGACGCCGCGACCGAACTTGCGATCAAGCGTTTCAAGCTGCCGCTCCGCAATGTCCTCGAAAATGTCAAGAGTTCGGAATTTTACGCGCCCGGATCGATTTTGCGGATCGACGTTGACACATCACACCCAATAGCGCGCGGTCTGCCGCCGCACATGGACGCATATTTCATCAACAGTTCTGCGTTTGTCGCGACGGACGAAAGCCGCGTCCGCATTGTCGCGCGCTACGCGGAAAAAGATGTACTGCGTTCCGGCTGGCTCTTGGGTGAGAAGCTACTCGCAGGACAGATCGCGCTCGCCGAAGTCGAATTGGGCGAAGGTCGCATCGTCCTCTTCGGCTTCCGCCCGCAACATCGCGGCCAGACGTGGGGCACATTCCCGTTTATCTGGAACGCGATAGGCAGAAAGCAGGAGCAGACGGCAGGCTTTTTCAGGAGGCAGGAGGCAGGGGTAGGAGGCAGGTAAGACCAATTTGCTTTTCCTGCTTCCTGCTCCTGCCGTCTGCCTCCTGTCTATCGGCCTTCCTGAATTTATCCGCACGTTCGGGCAAGGAGCGCATTCGCCTGATCGTTTCTTCTGGCGAATGCTCCAGCGCGATCGGATGCCGCTGAGGGCTGACAGGGCTTTCGCTATCCTCTTCCAACCTGTCAGTAGAAATCTGATGATCCATGATTGCTGCCTCTTGGGAAAGAAATTTATAGCACGGGGGCGGGGCGACGTTCTGAACCGCAGTGCGGTTGGAATTCTTTCGCAAGGAGCACGACGGGCGAAGGCGTCAGGGTTTGAGATCGAGTTTTTTCAACAGCTCTTGAAAGCGCGGCTTGTCGCGCAAGCCGTCGAAGGCCGGGTCCACCTTGAGGAAAAAGAGCGCCTCGACGCGCTCCCGGCACGCCTGTTCGAGATGATTGAGCGCCGGGTCAGTCTCGGCTAATCCCGCATGAATTATTGCCATGTGATAGGGCGAGACATGTCCCTGCCCGGAAAGCTCTTTCAACTCGGCGAGGATTTTGCGCGCTTCGCCCGCTCTGCCCGCGACGGCATAGACGTACCCGAATACACCCAACGTATCGGAATGATTTATCGAAACGGACTTCGCCTTTTCGGCTTCCGCGATAACCTCCTTGTACATCCCCTTCGCCGCATAGGCGTACGTCGCGATGTAGTAAGCCGTCCGCGCATTCGGGTCTAACTCGACGGCCCGCCGGACCTCCTCAATGCTCCGGTCGAACTGGCGTGAGTGGTAAAAATTCCACGCCGCATAGATGTGCAGGCTGGGCGAAGTGGGATCGAGTTCTTGAGCGCGCCGCGCCGCTTCCGCGCCCTCGTCGAAGCGACCTGATTTCGTCAGATGCATGGCGTACCAGCCGTGTGCGAGCGCGTAGCTAGGATTAAGCTCGATGGCGCGCTTGAACTCACGCTCAGCGCCGGGATAATCAAAGCCATACAGCTCTTTAACCAACGCTAGAGAAGCGTGTGCCTCGGCGAGCGTATCGTCCAGTTCCAGAGCCTTCAGCGCCGCCGCTTTGGCTTTGGGCATAGCCTCGCCCGGCGGCAGTGCCGTCCGCAACGCGTAACAGTCGGCCAAGCCCGAATAAGCGAGAGCGTAGTTCGGGTCTCGCGCAATCGCCTGCTCGAAGTGGGCGATGGCCTTTTCGGCATCCGCAGTCGTCCGCTTGTTCCAGAAGTAGCGTCCTTTCATGTAATGCTGGTAAGCCTCGATGCTCTCGGTGGGGCGCTTCGCTATCATTCTCGCCTCCACATCGCTCAAGTCTGACACCAACGCCTGCGCCACCTGCCCAGAGAGCGCGTCTTGTATGGCAAAGAGGTCTTTCGGCTGCTCGTCGAACTGCGCGCCCCAGAGCATCGCCCGGTCGTTGACGGCGACCAACCGCGCCGTCACGCGCACGCGGCTATCATGTCGATGGATGCTGCCTTCGAGGACCGCGTCCACTTCCAACCTCCGGACCGCCGCGACGGAATCCTGCCCGTCGAACTTGAGAACCGCACTGGTGGGCCGCACGCTCACGCCTTTCAACACACTCAATCGGGTAATCAGCACGTCGGCCAGCCCCGGCCCGAGGCGCTCCTCGTCGCCGACCGCCCCGAAATCCTTGAACGGCAGCACGGCAATTGACTTGACTGACAACGTGCCCGCCGGACGACGCGGCGCACGGGGCCGATCATCGGCAGCTTCAACACTACCTTCACGCAGGAGTGTCTCAACCCTCCGGCCTGCACGACCATCAGAGTTGTCGTCAACGGCACGGGCAACGCCACGCTGCTCGGCAACAGCACGGTGTTCGTCGATCAAGTCATCGATCAGATCACCGGCATTGGCACCTCCAGTGCGATCTACACCGCCTTCAACGGCGATCAACTGTTCGCCCCGAACGGCAACTTCATAACCACCGGCTTCGACATGACCACAGGACTGATCAGCTTCACCGGAATGTACCCGTTCGCGGGCGGCACAGGCATGTTCGCGCAGGCCGGCGGCGCGGCGGCCTTCATCGGCAGCGCGTTCGCTTTCGGGCCGCAGGCGGGAATGGGCAGTTCTCAATCAACGGCACGGTCACGGCCGTCCCCGAACCGGCCACCATGATGTTGCTGACGACCGGACTGGCGGGCGTCGGCGCGGCGGTTCGCCGGCGGCGCGGAATTAAAAGGTGAAGAGTACAGATTTGGGTGGAGGCCGCGTGGCAAAGAAGAGAAGGTCTGAAACCACCATTGAGCTGCACGAAGTCTTGATGATTCGCCGAACTGCTGGCCTCTCGATCAATTGGTGTGCGGAGTGCGCCGCCGAAGTCGAGATGCTCACGCCGGAAGAGGCCGCCGCCACTGCCGGCGTCGGCGCGCGGATCATCTACCGCCGGATCGAGGCCGGACAGCTTCACTTCACAGAAACGCCCGATGGTCGTTTGCTGATCTGTTTCCGTTTGCTGGTTCGATGAAGCGGCGAGGCAGCTTCACGTGTGTTTTTGCTGATGCGGGTTAACTCGGATTCGGAACAAAACTCAGGCTGCGGTCGGACGCTGCCGCTCACGGTCTTCTAGGATCGTGCGGCGCGGTGAAAAAAGCCTGCACGGGTTTTGTCTGTCCTGTGCGGCGGAAGTCGAGATATTGATGTTGCAAAGATGTCAGTCCCGCCTGCGGTAGCGGGCAGGTCTTGCTGCAACGACCAACTCGCCCGCTACTGCAGGCGAGGACTGAGCTGCTCTCTTCGCGTTCGGCCACTATCTTTTTATTTAACGCCAGCTTGAACGGGGCCTTTCCGGCGTGACGTGTGATCGGCTTGAGCTTACGGCGGCGAATTTTCCTTCATCCTTTTTTGGCGGCGGCGCATCCAACAACTCAGGTTGTTTGTCTGGTAACATACCCGCGTCTGAGGAGTTCACGCCATGAGAAAATTTGCCGCCGCGTTGTTGCTCTGCTCCCTGCTATCAACTGCCCTGCCGTCCTTGCTCGCCCAGCCGCGTCCCCGCCGTGTCGGGCAAGGGGACAACACGACTGCACCACCGCCGACCGCACCCACGCGGACGACACCGGCAGCAAATCGCCCGCCAACGCTCGGCGGAGCGCAAACCTCAAATAGTCCCACAACACCGACGCGCCCGCGCACTGGGGCAGAGTCGCAGAACCAGCCTGAAGAAGTGGACGAAAATGAAGTCGTGCGCGTCAACACGACGCTCGTCACGATCCCGGTCAGCGTGCTTGACCGCGATGGCAAATATGTGCCGAGCATTCGGCAAAATGAATTTCGGATTTGGGAGGACGGCGTCGAGCAGGAGATCGCATTCTTTGCGACAGTCGAAAAGCCTTTCACCGTCGCGCTCGTCCTCGACACTAGCGGCTCGACGAAATTCCGGCTTGACGAGATTCAGGACGCCGCTATTTCTTTCATCAACCAACTGCGCCCCGAAGACCGCGTGATGATCGTTTCATTCGATGATCGCATCAACGTCTTGGCCGAGCCGACGAGCGACCGCTATTACCTTCAGAGCGCCATCCGTCGCACGCGACCCGGCAACGGCACGCGCCTCTACGACGCGGTTGACCGTCTCATCAACCAGTATCTCAACCGCATCGAAGGCCGCAAAGCCATCGTCCTATTCACCGACGGCGTGGATACCACGAGCAACCGCGCCAGCTACGACCGCAATCTCCGCGACGCCGAAGAGTTGGACGCGCTGATCTATCCCGTGCAGTACGACACTTATGATGCCGCGCTGGCTCGCACGGGCGGCGGAACGGGATCGCGCCGGGGTTCCGGCGGCATCCTCGACATCCTCGGACAGATCATCATCGGCGGCGGCGTCACCATCGGCAGCGGCGGGACGACAAACTGTTCAGGTTGCACCCGCGAGGAATATGAGTTGGGCGACCGCTACTTAAAAGACATGGCGCGCACGACCGGCGGGCGCGTCTATCCAGCCGACACGACCGATAATCTCGACCGCGCATTCACCCTCATCGCCGAAGAGCTACGCCGCCAATACAGTCTCGGCTACTACCCCAAGCAACAAGCCCAAGCCGGCCAACGCCGCCGCATCAAAGTCCGCGTGACCCGCCCCAACCTCGTCGTCCAAGCGCGCGATAGTTACATCTTTCAGGGTTCAAAGTTCAATGTTCAAAGTTCAAAGTTCAAAACTGATGTGTCGCCTTTGCACCTTAAACCTCGACACTAATCTTTGTATTTGTTGCCACGTAGTTCGGACTCTCGAAGATATTTGATGAGGCCGGAGAGCATTCGGCTAATATCGAGCGATTGAGCGAAGAGCGAATTGAACTGCTCGTCGCTCAGGTAGGATTGATCAATGGCGACGTATAACTGAGCGCGCACCTCGCCACATGAGCCTTTAGCCGTAGCTAGGAATTGAAGGAACTCCTTGTTACCACCGCGCTCAAATCCTTCCACAATGTTCGAGAGAATAGATACTGACGCGCGTCGAACCTGATCTTTCAGGCCATAGTCCCGTGCAAATTCTCCCGCCAACGTAACTCGGTAAACTCCTTTCACCAACTCGCGCCCCATTTTCCACGCCTCAATGTCCTCAAACTTTTCGATTTTAGCCATCACTGCCTCCAAGTTTCAGCTATCGACTTTGAACCTTGAACTTTGAACTTTGAACTTCAGACAATTGTCCCGTCCTTCACCATCGCGTTTTTCGGGACGATGATGATGCGTTCGCGGATAAAGTAGCCGGCCTCCTCGTTGTCGAGGTTTTCAATGCCGCCCTCGTTCACCAAGCGGACGCCTGCGCCGATGCAGGCGTTTTTGTCGATGATGGCGCGGCGGACGACTGTGCCTTCGCCGATGCCAACAAGCGGGCGGCCATCGCTGCGGTCGCCGCGTATCTCTTCGAGCGTTTGGTAGTAGTCCGCGCCCATCAAGATCGTATCTTCGAGATACGCGCCCGGCTCGATGCGGCTGCGAAGACCGATGACCGAGCGCACCACTTTGGCGCGGTTGATGATGCAGCCCTCGCTGATGATCGAATCCACGATGTCTGAGTTGTGAACCTTCGACGGCGGGAGATAGCGTGCGCGCGTGTAGATCGGAGCTTCGGTGTCGAAGAGGTTGAACTTCGGTAGAATCGCAGTCATATCGATGTTCGCGGCGTGGAAGGCCGAGATCGTTCCGATGTCTTCCCAATAGTCGTCGAAGAAGAACGACTGCACTTTGTACGTCTCAATCGCCGCTGGGATGAGTTCGCGCCCGAAGTCCACCCACTTTGGATTCTGCGCCAACAATTCTTCGAGCTTCTGATAATTGAAAACGTAAATTCCCATCGACGCGAGGAACGGTCGACGCGCGGCCTCTTCCGCGCTCAAGCCGAACGCGGTCGTGTCCACCCGCATCGCTTCGAGCGCCTCGCCCTTTGGCTTTTCTCGAAACTCCGTGATCCTCCCGTCCGCCCCGGCCTTCAACAACCCAAACTCTTCCGCCGCTTCTCTCACAAACGGGATCACGGAAACGGTGACATCGGCCCCTGTCTCGAAATGGCGCGCGAGAAATTTGCGATAGTCCATCCGGTAGAGATGATCGCCTGACAGAATCAAGAGCGTCTCGATGTCCCAATCGCCGATGTGCGGCAGCACTTGGCGCACGGCGTCGGCAGTGCCTTGAAACCACGAAGGACTTTCCGGCGTCTGCTCGGCGGCGAGGACTTCCACGAAGCCATCGGAGAAACGCGAGAAGCGATAGGCGCGCGCGATGTGGCGATTGAGCGAAGCGGAGTTGTACTGCGTCAGGACGAAGATTTTGATCACGTCCGAATTGATGCAGTTCGAGATCGGAATATCGACAAGCCGATACTTCCCGCCGAGCGGCACGGCAGGCTTCGACCGCCGTTGCGTCAATGGAAACAAGCGCGTTCCCGCACCACCGCCCAGAATCACCGCCAAGACATTACGTTTCGCTGGCATGACCGATTCACCATTTCACCTGAATTGAAAAACGAAAACTGCCCCGCAGCATAGACGGATCGAGGCGCACGTTTCAAGACGCCCACAGGGAAAAGATTAAGCCACGAATGAACACGAACGATGTTGGATTGAATTATGAACACACGTCGCCACCCGAGGGAGCGGCCTTTCCTTCGTGTTCATGCATGTCAATTCGTGGCTAACTTTTCCTTGGAGTTTCTAATATCCGTTGCTGGCCGTCGATGGACGCGCGCCAGCGGCTTCCTGCGCGATCTTGACGCCGACAGACGCGCCGATTCGGGTGGCTCCGGCTTCGATCATGGCGCGAGCGTCGGTGATGCCCTTGACGCCGCCCGAAGCCTTCACGCCCATGTCGCTGCCAACAGTGCGGCGCATCAAGGCCACGTCCGCCACCGTCGCGCCGCCTTTGGCGAAGCCGGTCGAAGTTTTGACGAAATCCGCGCCCGCGCGTTTCGCGGCAAGGCAGGCGCGCACTTTCTCGTCGTCGGTGAGCAAGGCTGTCTCGATGATCACTTTCGTCAACACGCCCGCTTCGTGCGCGGCTTCGACCACTGCGCGAATGTCATACTCGACAGCGCAATCATCGTGGCTCTTCAAAGCGCCGACGTTAAGAACCATATCAACTTCGCGCGCGCCGTCGAAGATCGCGCGGCGCGCTTCGTAAGCCTTCACGTCCGCGAGCGTCGCGCCGAGCGGGAAACCGATCACGGTGCAGACGGGAACATTGGTCCCCCGCAAATGGCACACGGCAGCGCGCACCCATGTCGGATTCACGCACACGGACGCAAATTGAAACTGCGCCGCCTCTTCACACAAACGTCGAATATCATCTTCAGATGCCTCCGGCTTCAGCAGCGTGTGATCCACAAGGCTCGCCCAATCGCGCGCCGTTCCTGCTTCGCCCAACACCAGACCGATCCGCGACGCGCCCGCATCCACCACGCGCTGCATTCTTTCGGGGCAGCGGTTGAAGCACGCCGACGCGCATCCGCACAAATGCTCCTGCCCGTCGCCATTGCTGCTCAAGCGCGCGACGATCACATCCGTAATTTGTTCGACGAGTTGTTCGAGATCGCCGTTGTGTGAATGTGGCATTACTTAAATACTCCTAACGGCTGATTAGTATTTTAATCTTGGTCGCCGCTTAACTTCTTGTATGCAAGCTCGAATACCGAAACATAATCACTAATCTTCGTCTTACCCGGCTCGATGTAATAAACGGCTTGCTTCCATTGCGACTCATATTTTGTCATTTTTGGCGATAGCTGTTTCGCTTCTTTCTCTGAAATCTTGACGAAGAACGCGAAGGTTTTAGAGCCGACCCACTGAATACCGAAGGCATTGAAGAACCCAGCTTTGAACCCGCAATAGTGCTTATTGAATTTCGTTTCTAGTATCCACCCTCGCTGAATGATCAGCTTTTCTAACTCGTTTGTATATTTCAGAAATTCTTCTGCGCTCTGCTTGTTATAATTCCTTTTGTAGAAGGCTTCGTCGTAGGTTTGCAAGCCGGTTACGACTTTTGTTCTGGCTCTCTTTTCTTCTTGCTCTAATTTATCAACCAATAGTAATTGACTATCGCCCTCGACCCATCTCTTCACCTCGATCAAATCTACCGGATAATTTATTTTCCCAACGATTCCTAATGTAGAGCGGAGGATCGAAGGGGCAATGATTAAGATACGAACTTGAAAGTTATCCCAATTGATTTGTAAGTCATCAGGTTTATTATCACATTTCAGCCATAGAGATTCGATAGAGTCTGGATTCGTTTCCGCCCAGAAAGCATACTGCAATACTTGTGGGATGATTGAAGCATCAACAGCGACGTTCTTCATTTCCACGATGCAGACATCACCGTCACTATCGACACCAACAATATCCGGTATCCCTGTCTTGCCACCTCCTCTGATCTGTCTCCGCAGAAGGAAAATCTCTTCGAGCAGTTCAGAAGATTCAAAGATTGTTTTCTCAAACTCCTCTTCTGTTTTGAACGGGGTCGCCAGAAGGCTCTTGATTCCTGTCTTCGATTTCCAAAATAGATTTGCCATGTATTTTCTTACCGCGAATCAGAATCCGCATCATCTTCAACTTGAATCTCTTCCGCCGGAATCCACACCACCCGGCCATCACGCCATGACGCAACGGGGTTGCCAGCGCGTTTGTGCTGAAGCAGCGCGTGACGCACGGCACGCCGTAATACGCGCTCGATCTTTTCGCCGTCAACGATGAACAATTCATTCGGAATTTCAACTGCTGGTTTCATGTGCTTGCTTGACGAACTCCTGCCATGTCTCCGCTTGAAGAATCTTGCGGATGTTAAGCTCGCTTCCTTTCGCAACCATTACCGATTCGCCTGAAATCGAATTATCGTATATTCCCCAGCTATCAGCCAGAGACTGGTAAAGATGAAAGAAATTCCGCAGGCCCTTGTAATACCGCCGGCGGATCACATCACGTGGCACATCATGACCGCCAGCCTGCACGCGCTCGTTGACGCGCTGCTCTGCCAGCTCAGGGCTTCGCAGCCATAAGTACAGTAACTGAAACTTATATCCGGTCTGCTTCAAGCCATCGAGCCATGGAGCATAAGTGCGGCTGGCTAACGTACTCTCAAAAGCAAAGCTCGCACGTTGCGCGGCAAGGACGCGCAGTCGCTTCAACATTATGCGCCCGGCCTCTACGGCGACAGTGTTTGGATTGTAAGCTGATAAGCCGAGCGCGATAGTGTCGGCATTGACGAATTCTGTCAGGCCGAGTGTGTCACGTAATAAATAGGGCGCGAGCGTCGATTTTCCGGCTCCGTTCGGCCCGGCAATCAGGATCACTTGTGGAGGTATATCAACCATCAGGCTCTGATGAAGTAAAAGCTAACTTCGATATTGCCGCTCAACTGCTTCGATTTTCGCAACGCGCTTTTTGTGGCGCTCTTCGGTGATTTCGGTGGCGAGCCAGATGCCGACGATCTCGCGCATCTCGGCGGGCGTGATCGTCTGGCTGCCGAGCGTGAGGACGTTGGCATCATTGTGTTCGCGCGAGTTGCGGGCGACTGTGGCGGAGTAGCAAGCGGCGGCGCGGACGCCCGGCACTTTGTTGGCGGTCATGGCGGAGCCGACGCCCGCACCATCGATGATGATGCCGAGGTCTGCTTCGCCGTCGGCGACGGCGCGGGCGACCGCGTGCGCGAAGTCCGGGTAGTCAACTGCGTCGGTCGAGTGTGTGCCGAAATCGCGGGCGCGGTGGCCGAGTTCGGCGAGAAAGTTTTTGAGTTCCTCTTTCAATGGAAAGCCACCGTGATCTGCGCCGACCGCGATCAGTTTCAACCCGCGCGAGCCTCTGCGGGACGGGCGGCGCACGAGTTCGATCCGCCGCTCGCGCACGATATCGGCGGCGAGCGGAGTCAGACGCGCGTCCTCCGCAACCCGCAAACGCGCGCCCGTCTCCAAGCCGCGCACGTCGTCTTCGGTGATCACTGACTTGGAAGATTCATCACGCGCGACCGGCGGCTCGCCGCTCTCCTGCGGCACGCTGGCCGGGGCAACCGAATGCACCACTACCGCCGTTCCCGGCCCGGATGATGCGAGAGCGCCGCTTGATGAAGGCGCGGTTGATCGAGATGTCTCTTCCGGCGCGTCGTCTTCAGCGGGCAGCGCATTGTCCAGCACCTCGCGGACCAGCGCGCGCACGCGGTCACGTGTGGATTGATCGTTGGGCATAGAGCAGTAAGCAGGAGGCAGGAGGCAGGAGGCAAGCATGTCTCTTCATGCTGGCTACTGACTACTGGCTACTTTTAATTGACCTTCATTGAACAGCTACTTTAGTATGTCGCACCTTGAGCCGCGCGTGCAAATACGGCGCTTGATTCGTTGAATCGTTTGCTGTCTCAAGAATTGCTCGCGCGGTACAGCAATCATCATTTCAGGAGGCCGCCCGTGTCCAGCTCTTCAACATCTGCACGCACCGCGTCGGAGTTCGGCAATCCGAATCTTGAGCCGCTGTTCACCGGCGAGCAGATTCAGGCGCGCATCACGGAGATGGGCGCGCAGATCGCCCGCGACTATGAGGGGCGCAATCCGCTTTTGCTCGGCGTGCTGAAGGGCGCGTGTATCTTTCTGAGCGATCTGGCGCGCGCGATTGATCTGCGTTTGGGAATCGAGTTCATGGCGATCTCCAGCTACGGCGCATTGACGCGCTCTTCGGGTGAAGTCAAGATCGTCAAAGATTTAGATGTTCCGATTGAGGGGCGTGACATCCTCGTGGTCGAGGACATTATCGATACAGGGCTGACGCTTTCATACTTGATGGCAAATCTCCGCTCGCGCGGCGCGGCCAGCGTCAAACTCGCCGCGCTCTTGAATAAAAAAGAGCGGCGGCTACGCGAAGTGCAGATCGACTATCTCGGCTTCGACATTCCCGATGCCTTCGTCGTCGGCTATGGGCTGGACTTTGCGGAGCGCTATCGCAACTTGCCGTTCATCGCTATGTTGAAGAATCCTGAAGTAACAGCACAAGAGATATAACCCAAAGAACGCAAAGAGAAGCTGCCAAGAACGCGAAGAAAAGTTTGCGCTCTTGGCAGCTTCTCTTTGCGCCCTTGGCGGTTAAAAAACTTCGGACACTCACGTCTCGCCGCGCACATCGCGCAAAAAACTCTTCCCCGCTCTCAACTCTAAGTTGAAGTTCGCGGCAATCGTCTGTCCGATGTCCGCGAGCGATGCGCGCGTGCCTAAGTTGACACTGGCGCGAGCCTGTTTTCCGTAAACAAGGAGCGGAACGTACTCGCGCGTGTGATCTGTGCCGCGATAGGTGGGATCGTTGCCGTGATCGGCGGTGATGATCATGAGATCGTCGTCGCGTAGGGCAGCTTCGATCTCTGGCAGGCGCGCGTCGAAATGTTCGAGCGCGCGGGCGTAGCCCTCCACATCGCGGCGATGGCCGAAGAGCATGTCGAAATCCACGAGGTTCGAGAAGATGAGTCCGCGCGTGTCGTCTGCGAGCGCGTGGAGCGTCTGGTCGATAGACTGCTCGTTGTTCTTCGCAGACAGGTCTTGCGTCACGCCTTGCGAATCGTAGATCGAAGCGATCTTGCCGATGCAGACCACGTCCAGATTTTTCTCTGACAGTGTGACGAGCAGATTCTCGCGTGGTGGCGGGATGGCGTAATCGTGCCGGTTCTCTGTGCGGACGAACGCGCCCGGCTCGCCGACGAACGGGCGCGCGATGACGCGGCCCACTTCATGTCGCCCGCGCAAAATGCCGCGCGCCGTCTCGCACATTTCGTAGAGGCGCGGAATGGGGATCACTTCTTCATGCGCGGCGATCTGAAAGACGGAATCGGCGGAAGTATAGACAATCGGCCTACCCGTGCTGACGTGTTGCGCGCCAAGTTCCTTGATAATCTCCGTCCCCGAAGCCGGCACGTTGCCGAGAATGCCCGGCACGCCCGTCTCTACGACAAAGCGTTCGATGACATCTGGCGGAAAGCCTTCAGGGTACGTCGGGAATGCCTTGTCGAGAACAATGCCCGCTATCTCCCAATGTCCCGTCGTCGTGTCCTTGCCGTTGGAGCGCATCGCGCACCGCCCGTAAGCCCCGCGCGGCTCATCGACCGGCGGCACACCCGCGAGCCCACGCACGTTGCCTAAACCCAACTGCCGCAGATTCGGCAAACGCACCACGCGCGATTCGCAGACATGGCCGAGCGTGTCCGCCCCCGCATCGCCCCACGCCGCCGCATCCGGCATCTCGCCCATGCCGACGCTGTCGAGGACAATCAAGGCGATGCGATTGAATGCGTGATTGTCAGGCATGATTACCTTAACTCCGTTGTCGTTGAAAATTCTCAACAGTTCTTTGAAGTCGGAGTTGTCCAACGTCTTTGCCTTTGATGATGTAGGAATGCAGTACCAATTCCCAAGCAGCAGCTATCCTGTCAGTGTCGCTTTGCGCTTGCCAGAACTTCAGATCGAAAGAGCGATCAAGCTCCTCTATCTTCCCCGTTCGTTCCATGAAATCAGCTCTCATATTGTTGGAGTATAGCATCTGCTGGCTGCGGCGGAAGATGTAGGGCGGCGATTGCGCGTTAGCTTCTCGGCGCTTGGTATCCTTCGCGCGCGCTGACTTGCGCGCCTTGCCCCGCACCGCGCAGTTCGACGCGGATTTTGCGGAACGAGCCGTCGCGCGTTTTGTTGGTCGAGTAATAGCCGAGGCTGTATTGCTTGCCGATCTCGGCGGCGACTTGGGCAAAGGCTTGGCGGGCGTCGCGCAGATCGAGCGCGGTGAAGGCTTGGCCGCCGGAAGCGCGAGCCAAGTCGCTCATCTCTTGCTTGGCGAGTTGGTAGAGCAAGCGGCTGATCTGCATTCGCTCGAAGAGACCAAGCTCACAGAAGTTGGCGTAGTCGAGCGCGTCGGCGCGCGGGTTAAAGAGGCGGCGGTAGCGTTGGAGTTGGACGCGCGAGAGGCTCAAGCGACCATCGTCTTGGCAGTCTTTCATCAAACGGTCTTCGACAAAACTCTCGGTGTTGACTTGAATGAAATATGAGAGCGCGCCGGAGGCGAGGAGTTGCGCGCGCGCTTCCGTAAACTCGGCTTCGCTGGTCGAATCGACGCCATCGGTCAGGGCGACGAGCGCGCGGCGTCCGCGCAACTCGGCACGCGGCGGTTCGCGGAACACGTTGCGGACGATCAACTCAACCGCGTCATAGTACGGCGTGCCGTTGCTCGCGCCGATATTCTCCAGTGCCTCGCGCAATGCTTCGCGGTCGTCGGTCAGAGGCGTCTGCACTTCGACGATGGCTTGTTTGATCCCTTCCTCTTCGCGGGTGTTGAAAGAGATGATGCTGACGCGGTCGCCGGGCCGGAGGGCTTCGATGAAGAGATTGGCGGCGCGGCGGATCAAGCCGAGATCGGCGCGCGTCGAACCCGACGTGTCAAGCAGCAAGGCGACTTCAAACGGCACGTCGGTCGTCGCAAAATTGGCGACGCGCTGCGGCTTGCCGTCTTCGTAGATCACGAAATTCTCGGCCCTCAATCCCGCCAGCGGACGGCCCGCGCGGTCGCGCACGACGACCGGGACGGGGACCAACTGCGTATCGACACGCACGACTTCGTCTTCGCCAACTTCTTCGACCGTGCCGGCGGTGTCGATAGGAGCGGCAGTCTTTTCACCTTGCGGCGTCGCACTCGTGCGCGGCGCACCGACCCGGCGCGGTCGCTGCTGCGGACGCGGCTGTCCGTCGCGCGTCCCTTGCGCGCGCAAGGTCGCAACAGTAAACATGACGACCGGCACGGCAGCGAGCAATAACACGAGCCAAGCTCTAAACATTAGCCGCGCCGGCGCGACTCTCTGGCGTTGGAAATACTTCACCATCGGCTTACACTCTCAACAGGCGAATCGGTTGCGGTAAATATAAGACAAACATCTGACGACAGAAAGGAGCGGCGGGGATGCCTGTGATTGGAAAGCTCGACGAACAAGTTGATGTCGTGCTGATCGATCCGTTAAGGAGAAAGCGCGAGATCGAAACGCGAAAGCAAAACGCACCCGAACCGGAGGAACAAATGCCGACGCTCGCGGAAGTCAAAAAAGATCAAGACGAGGCTAACGCCGATCCACCGTTGCCAATCTGGCTCCTGTAAAAGCGCTGATAAGGGCGCGGAGAGCGGGCGAGAGGGAGAAAAGACCAGACCGCATCCGCCTCTTCTCCCCGTCGCCCACTCGCCCGATCTTCCCGTCTTCATTCATCATTGCCCTTGCTTGACAC
>JALZKK010000013.1 GCA_030859285.1 Acidobacteriota bacterium
GTCATGGTGAGGGATGAAGCGGAAGGGTGAGCGCGGAATGACAGCTATATCCTCTTTGCATTCTTTGCGCCTTTGCGTGAGACAATTTCACGCAAAGGCGCAAAGAACGCTCGTCGTCAATATCGATGAACCAATGAGTCAAGCTCAACAGACTAAGGAAGTGATCATTTATTGCGACGGATCGAGTCTCGGCAATGGTCAAGAGTCGGTGCGGGCGGCGGCGGTCGCGCTCTTAAATTACCGTGAACTGTGGCGCGCGGTCGGGTTGTATTTGGGAACGGCGACGAACCAGCAAGCCGAGATCGCTGCCGCCGCGCTCGGCTTGGAAACATTGCGCGAGCCGTGTTGCGTGCAAGTGTTGACTGATTCGCGTTACGTCGTCGAGACAATGAGCGGGCGTTTCCGCCGCAAATCAAATCACGAATGGTGGGCGCGCTTGGACAAAGCAGCGGACGCTCACCGCATCGAATGGCGCTGGATCAAAGGCCACGCCGGCCATCAAATTCAAGAAGCCGTCGATCAAGCCGCCCGCCGCATCGCCGCGCTGGGCCGCGTTGATGAGAGCGTCTTGCGCGAAGCGGCAGACGCGGTCAGCAAAGAATTGTGAGTTATCAAGGCAGGACAGCATCTGATAAGCAGCGAGCGGTTCATCGTGCGACAGTCGCGGTGGTGAACTGCGCTCTGCTTGTTGTCTGCCTTATGCTATTTACCCTTTCAAGCGTTCAAGCACAATCGCGCGGATGGCTGTGGCAGAACCCTCTGCCGCAGGGGAATGCGATTCATGCGGTGCGGTTCGCGGGGGACAAGCGGCATGGATGGGCGGTCGGTTCGAGCGGAGCGTTGCTGCGTTCAAAAAACGGCGGGTTTGAGTGGGAGAGCCAAGCGTCGCCGGCGGTGGCGACGCTCTACGGGTTATTTGTGAAAGATGAGGAGTCGGCGGTCGCGGTCGGGGCGCGCGGCGTGGTGCTGACGACGGAGAATGGTGGCGAGCGTTGGGTGTCGCGTGAGACGGGCGTTAAGGATCATCTCTTCAACGTCACGTTCGCGGGCGAGGATTTTCAGCATGGCTGGGCAGTCGGGAGTTACGGACAGATCATTGCGACGACGGACGCCGCATTGACGTGGCGCGCGCAAGCCTCCGGCGTGAAAGCGCATCTCTATGCCGTCTCGTTTGCCGACGAGAAAACGGGCGCTGCGGTCGGCGAACGCGGGACGCTCTTGGTCACAGCGGACGGCGGCGCGACGTGGCAGACGCAACAAACGACGGCGGGCAGTTTGCCGCTGACGGGTGTGGCTTTCATCAAGGCTGTCAAGGGCGAGGAAGAGATCAATGAGCTGACGGCCATCGCGGTCGGCTACGGCGGGTTGGTCTTGCGGACGGAAGACGGCGGACAAAACTGGTCGCGCGTCGATGTTTTTCTACAAGCCGATCTGTTGTCAGTTTTTTTTACGGACGCGCGGCACGGGTGGGCGACCGGCAATGATGGGGTAGTGTTGACCACTGCCGACGGCGGGCGGACGTGGCTGCCAATCAGCGTCAAGACAAATCCACGCCTCTCCGCCGTTCATTTCGCAGACGAGAATACAGGTTGGGCCGCCGGACGCGACGGATTGATCCTTCGCACAGATGACGGCGGCCTTGAATGGCGACGTTTGACCGACGGCGGACGCGACGATCTCTCCGACATCTTTTTTCTCGACAACTCGCGCGGCTGGGCCGTCGGCGCGCGCGGCAAAATTCTCGCCACCACTTCCGGCGGCAAGCGTTGGACGGTGCGCCCTTCGGGGACGGAGGCGCGGCTCGCGCACGTCTTCTTCATCGACGAAGAGCGCGGCTGGGCGGTCGGCGCGAACGGCACGATCCTGCATTCGGAGAATGGCGGCGTCACTTGGGACAAAGCGGAAGCGAACGCCACCACCGATCTCTTCGGCGTGCATTTCACAGACGAGACTCACGGTCTCGCGGTCGGCGCGCGCGGCACGATCTTGCAAACGCAGGACGGCGGCAAGACTTGGCAACCGCGCCGCACGAATACTATCGGCTGGCTCGAAGCGGTCGCTTACGCGGATGCGCGTCACGCCGTCGCGGTCGGCGCCCAAGGCTTGATTTTACGCACGGCAGACGGCGGCGAGAGTTGGTCATTCGTTAAATCGAGCGGCAAAGAGTGGCTCTACGCAGTGGCCTTCGCCGACGCGAAGCGCGGCTTCATCGTCGGCGAGAAAGGCTTGACGCTCAGGACGGACAATGGCGGCGCGACGTGGAAGGATCAAGAAAGCGGCGTCACGCTCAACCTTTATTCCATCTCACTGGCGGGGCCGGACGATGCGCTCGCCGTCGGCGATCAGGGGCGCATCCTGCAAACGAAAGACGGCGGCGCGACGTGGGAACTGCTCGCGACGGCGACGAGCGTGCCGCTCTACTCCGTGGCCTATCGCGGCGGCACAGCCGCATGGGTCGCCGGGCGCGGCGGCGCAATTCTGCGTCGCACCGACGCGGTCAGCACCATCAATCTCCCACGACCGAAGCTGCCGCCGGCTCTGCGCCGCAACAAGCCCAAGCTGCAACCCGCCGCACCATCGATCAACGAAGGCGAGTTGCCTCGCGCCACACCGCCCGACAAGCGCGGCGATAAACCTTAATAACCTTTGAAAAGTTCAGGGCGTTGTTCTTTGCGGTCTGGCTTTGCGCCTCCAGTGTGAAATCCCCTTTCAACAACAGCGCCCCAAACTTTCCAGCACTTACTTTGAAAGCGATCTATCACACACGCGAAGAGGCGCGAGTCAATCAGCAACTCGCGCCTCTTCGCACTCAGTAAAACTTAACAGGAAGCTCTGTGCATTTTAGAGCGGTTTCGGATTGCGTGTACAGGCCAAACTGGTACAAGATGCGCGCATGAAACCATACTCCCAAGACCTCCGCGAGAAGATTGTGCGCGCCTTGGAAGAACGGGAAGAGACGCAGGAGGAGGTTGCCTTCCGCTTCTCGGTCAGCCCCTCCT
>JALZKK010000016.1 GCA_030859285.1 Acidobacteriota bacterium
ATGTGGCCGAGACGCGCCGAGAGTGTTACAGAAAGTTAAGCGCCAATTCAGATGCCTGTAACATCAAACGCTTATTCTAGAATCTTTTTAGCAACGTCGATTTTTAGGAGAAGCTGATGTCCACTCAATTAAAGATTTTTCTTCGCCGCACTGCCCTCACGTTGATCGTCGCCGCTTTGCTGGCGGTAGCAGCGGCTTGCAGCGGTGGTTTTCGTGGCGGGACTGCCGGTACGAATCCCGGCGGCGCGGTGCGCTTGCAAGGCGCGGGCGCGACTTTTCCCAATCCGCTCTATCAAAAATGGCTGGCCGAGTATAAGAAAACGAATCCGGCGGCGAGCATCGATTATCAATCGACCGGATCGGGCGCGGGCGTCAAGCAGTTCACCGAGCGCACGATTGATTTCGGCGGGACGGACGCGCCGATGAACGAAGACGAGTTGAAAAATGCGTCCGGCGAAGTCGTCCATATCCCGACCGTGCTGGGTGCGGTCGTCGTCACTTACAACTTGTCCGGCGTGACCCAACCTTTGCGCTTCTCGCCCGATGTGTTGGCCGACATCTTTCTCGGCAAGATCACAAAATGGAACGACGCGCGTATTAAGGCCGACAACCCCGGCGTGAATCTGCCCGCGAACGACATTACTGTTGTTTACCGCTCGGACGGCAGCGGCACAACCGCCGTCTTCAGCGACTATCTCACGAAGGTCAGCCCCGCGTGGAAGGAGAAGGTCGGCACGGGCAAGTCGCTTTCGTGGCCGACGGGGCAGGGCGGCAAAGGTAATGAAGGCGTGACCGGCATGATCAAGCAACAGCCGAACACCATCGGCTATGTCGAACTGGCCTACGCCGAGCAGAACAATCTGCCGGTCGCGCTGATTAAGAACAGCGCGGGCAATTTCGCTGAACCGTCGCTTGAGAACGTGACGACGGCAGCCGCCGAAGCCACCGCCACGATGCCCGACGATCTGCGCGTCTCGATTACCAACGCGGGTGGCCAGAACGCCTATCCGATTGCGAGCTACACTTACGTCCTCGTCTATAAAGATCAGCCCGATGCAGCCAAAGGCAAAGCCCTCGTTGATTTCCTCTGGTGGGGCATTCACGACGGCGCAAACTTCGCCAAAGACTTGCAGTACGCGCCGCTCCCGCCGAAGATGGTCAAGCGCGTCGAAGCAAAACTTAACTCGATCACTTCGGGCGGGAAGGCGTTGCGCTCCGCGTAATGCAGTCCAAAGTCCAAAGTCCAAAGTCCAATGTTAGAATCAGTTTTGACTTTGGACATTGGACTTTGGACTTAGAACAGGATTTTGGACATTGGACATTGGACATTGGACTTTGGACTTAAAATGGGATTGGCGGCGCGCGCTGTCGCCGACGGGACATGTGGGCGACGCCGTGTTTCGCGGGCTGCTGTTTACGAGCGCGTTGTTTCTCATCTTGCTGGTTGGGGCGATATTGGCGGCGATGGCTTCGACGGCCTCGCTCTCGATCCGGGAGTTCGGATGGGGATTCTTGACGAGCAGCCAGTGGAATCCATTGCGGGGCCAGTTTGGGGCGTGGCCGTTCATTTATGGCACGGTGATGTCATCGGTGATCGCGCTCTTGATCAGCGTGCCGCTCTCGCTGGGCGTGGCCGTCTTTCTCGTCGAGCAGTCTCCGCGCCGGATCGCGCGACCATTGACGTTTCTGGTCGAGTTGTTGGCCGCGATTCCTTCGGTCGTTTATGGCTTGTGGGGCATTTTCGTACTGGCCCCGTTCATGCGTGAGAATGTGATGCCGCCGTTGCAAAAAATCTTCGGTTGGTTGCCGTTGTTTCAAGGCAACATGACGGGGATCGGGTTGCTGACGGCGGGCGTGATCCTCGCGATTATGATCACGCCGATTATCTCGGCAGTGGTGCGCGACGTGCTGGCTGCCGTACCTGTGTCGCAACGCGAAGCGGCGTTGGCTTTGGGCGCGACGAAGTGGGAAACGACGCGCGTCGTGCTGGCGAACGGCGGCCCCGGCATCGCGGGCGCGATCATCTTGGGCTTGGGCCGCGCTGTCGGCGAGACGATGGCGGTCACGATGCTGATCGGCAATCGCCCCGAAGTGAGCGCGTCACTCTTTGAGCCGTCATATACGATTGCCTCCGTCTTGGCGAATGAATTCCGCGAGGCGACCGGCGATCTCTACGTCAGCGCGCTCGTCGAGTTGGGACTGATTCTCTTCCTCGTCACCTTCATCATCAACGGCGCGGCGCGTCTCCTCGTCTGGAGCGTGACGCGGGGGACGAGCGGCACGGCGCGGGCTTAAATTGATGGCGACTCTCACTGCTCAGGCTGACTCCCGAAGACGCGCAACTAGCGCGGTGATGACGACGTTGACTGCCGCGTGCGCGCTGTTTGCTGTCGTCATCTTGCTGCTCATTTTGGGTTACATCGCGGTCCGCGGGATCAGTTCGTTGAACTTACAATTCTTGACCGACATCCCGCGTCCCGTCGGCGAGGGCGGCGGCATCGGCAACGCCATTGTGGGATCGCTCATCCTGCTCGCGCTGGCTTCGGTCGTGGGGCTGCCGCTTGGCATCGCCGCTGGGGTTTACTTAGCGGAGTTTGGCACGAATCGCTTTGGCGACGCGGTGCGCTTCATTGCCGATACGTTGACAGGCATCCCGTCGATCATCATCGGCGTCTTCGTCTATATGATCCTCGTGCTGCCGTTCCGGCAGTTCTCGGCATTGGCCGGCGGCGTCGCGCTGGCGCTGATTATGATCCCCATTGCCGCGCGCACGACTGAAGAAATGATCCGTTTGGTCCCCGCGAGCTTGCGCGAAGGCGCGCTGGCTTTGGGCGCGCCGCAGTGGCGCGTGACGCTCGGCGTCGTGCTGCCAGCCGCGATGTCTGGCATCGCCACCGGCGCGATGCTGGCGGTCGCGCGCGTCTCCGGCGAGACCGCCCCGCTCTTGTTCACCGCGCTCAACTACAACGGCTACAGTTACTTTTTAGACCAACCCATCTCATCGCTGACCGTGCAGATTTACAACTATTCGATCTCGCCTTACGATGAATGGCACGCGCAGGCGTGGGCGGCCACCCTTGTGTTGATGACGCTAATCCTCGTCATCAACATCGCCGTCCGCTTCTTCACGCGAAACAAATTTTGAAAAGCAGCCAGTAGCCAGCATGAAGACACATGCTTTCCTACTGACTACTGACTGCTGACTACTTTCTTATGACTACCGCACCGCCAACGCCAGTGATGCAGCCGCGCAGCGAAGAACAACAACGGCGCGAGCAGAGCGCGCCCGTTAAGATCAGTGTGCGCGACCTGAATTTTTTTTACGGGCGGGCGCAGGCTCTCCATCACATCACTCTTGATCTGCGCGAGCAAATCGTGACGGCTTTCATCGGCCCGTCAGGCTGCGGCAAATCGACACTGCTGCGGACGCTGAATCGGATGAACGACACGATTCCGGGAACGCGAGCCGAAGGCGAGGTACTGCTTGACGGCGAAGACATTTACGCGCCGGGGACGGACGTGGTCGCGCTCCGCCGCAAAGTCGGGATGGTTTTTCAAAAGTCGAACCCGTTTCCGAAATCGATCTTCGACAACGTGGCTTACGGGCTGCGGATCAACCAATTGACGAAGACGAAAAACGAATTGCAAGACCGCGTGCAGGAAGCGCTCGAAGACGCGGCGCTGTGGTCGGAGGTCAAGGATCGTTTGAAGACTTCCGCGCTCGGTCTCTCCGGCGGACAGCAGCAACGTGTGTGCATCGCGCGCGCGCTCGCCGTCCGGCCCGCTGTGCTGCTGATGGACGAGCCAGCCTCCGCGCTCGACCCCATTGCGACGCAGAAGATCGAAGAGTTGATCTTCAAGCTCAAGCGGCAGTACACCATCGTCATCGTCACCCACAACATGCAGCAGGCCGCGCGCGTCTCGGACCGGACAGCCTTCTTCTGGCTCGGCAAACTGATCGAGGTCAACGCCACCGAGAAGATGTTCACCAACCCGGATGAGAAGCTGACTGAGGATTACATCACAGGGAGGTTTGGCTGACGAGGGAGAATTTTTGATTTGCGGTTTTTGATTGAAAGACGGGATCGCTCAGTTCGGGATGGGTTCCCACAAATCGCAAATCAAAAATCAAAAATCGAAAAATGATCATCATGGATTACCACAGACATTTGGATGATGAACTGGACGCGCTGCGCCATCGAGTGCTGCTGCTGGGCGGCGAGACGGAGACGGCGTTGCAGCGCGCGATGTATGCGCTGATCGAGCGCGACAGCGAGACGGCGCGCGAAGTCTTGCGCGACGACGACAAGATCGATCAATTAGAGGTGGAGATCGACCGGCTGTGCATTGACGTGTTGGCGCTCCGGCAGCCCGCTGCGCGCGATCTGCGCTTCGTTGTCTCGGTGGCGAAGATCACGCCGATCCTCGAACGGATCGCTGATCACGCTTGCAACATCGCCCGCGCCGCCATCGATCTCAACGACGAGCCGCAACTGAAGCCGTTCGTCGAACTGCCGATGATGGCGCAGCACGCATCACACATGCTGCGTTCCGCGCTCGACGCCTTCACCTCCGGCGACGCCGCGCAAGCTCGCGCCACCATCGCCCGCGACGACGAGATCGACGAAATCTACGACCGCGTCTTTCACGACCTGCTCCGGCTGATGGTCAGCGATCCGCAGACCACGACGCGCGCCGCGCGTCTGCTCTTCGTCGCCAAACACCTTGAGCGCGTCGCCGATTACGTCACAGACATTTGCGAACTAACCGTTTACATGACCGAAGCGGCGTTTATTAAACACAGCAACTAACAGCAGTTTCGAGTTTCGAGTTAGAAACTTGTCTTAACCCGAAACTCGAAACTCGAAACTTAAAATCATGGCGAAGCCAGTGCTGATCATCGAAGACGATCCGGACATCGCGGAAGGGTTGAAATTCAACTTGGAGCGGGAGGGCTTGACGGCGCGTGTCGCGCTGACGGGCGAGCAGGGCTTGGCGGCGGCGTTAGACACGCGGCAACCGCCGTCTTTGATCATCCTCGATCTGATGTTGCCGGGGATGAGCGGGACGGAGTTGTGCCGGCGGCTCAGGCGCGAGCCGGCCACGCGGCGCACGCCGATTATCATGCTCACCGCGCGCACTGCGGAAGCCGACCGTGTCGCCGGCCTCGATCTCGGCGCGGACGATTACATCACGAAGCCTTTCTCGGTGCGCGAATTGATGGCGCGCGTGCGCGCCGTGCTGCGCCGCGTGGACGAAAGCTCCGCACCCCGCTACGAAGACGCGCGCTTAACCATCGACTTCGCAGACATGCGTGTGCTTTGCGACGGCGTGAATATCAAGCTGACGCGCAAGGAATTCGCTCTGCTGGAAATGCTGGCGAAGGCGAACAGCCGGGTCGCAACGCGCCAGCAAATTTTGGATAACGTCTGGGGCTATGAATACTACGGCGATACGCGCACGCTCGACGTGCATATCCGCCGCCTGCGACAGAAACTCGGCGTATGCGGCGACTGCATCGAAACGGTTGTCGGCGTCGGCTATCGCTTCACCGGCTGCTCAAAAACAGTGACGAGTGATGAGTGACAAGTGACAAGATGAAACAGGAAACTTGTCTCTGCTCGTCACTTGTCACTCATCACTCGTCACTGTTTTTATGTCTTCACGCTTGATGCCAGCGTTCGTCTTGTACGCGGCGCTCTTCGTCGCATCAGCCGCACTTTTCTTTTGGTCCCCTGCTGCGGCAGTGGTCGCCGTCGTGTTCGCCCTCATGGGCGCGCTCGCTGCGCGTTTGACCTTGCGCTCATCACCGGACGCTTCATCACAGCTTGAGCCAATCGCTCCTCACATTTCTTCAGACACCATCGCTCGGCCCGTCGGTCTCAAGCCGACGGCAAACGGCAATGTGGTGATATTGCCGGAGGCTGTCCCGGCGAGCGAATTGCTGCCGGCAGTTCTTGACAGTATGCGCGAGGGGATGTTGGTGGTGGACGGCGAGATGCGCGTGGTGGCGGCGAACGCGGCGGCGAACGCGATCTTCGGCGCGGTGGGGAACGCTCCGGGCGCGCGGCGCTTGAGCGATCTGACGCGCAATCCGGCAGTCCTCTCGGCCTTTCTCGCGGCGGTTGAGCGTGGCGAGCGTGTCGAGATCAAAGTCGAGACGGCAGAAGGCGACCGGCGCGCGTTCGATCTGCGCGTCGCCCCGCTGTGGCGGCAGACGCCGAAGAATGGCGGTGAACGCGGCGCAGTCGGCGTCTTCTTCGACATCACACGGCTGGAGCGGCTGGAGCGCGTCCGTCAAGAATTTCTCTCCAACGTCTCGCACGAACTCCGCACGCCGTTGACGGCGATCCTCGCGTTCGTCGAAACGCTCACGAGCGGCGCGACTGACGATCCGGAAAACAACCGTCGCTTTCTTTCGATCATTGAACGCAACGCCGCGCGGATGCACAACCTGATCGACGACATCCTCGAACTCTCGGCCATCGAAGCCGGAACCGTCAAAGTTGAAATGGCTCCCGTGCCGCTGCGCTCGCTCGTCAACCACGTTATCACTGCGCTCGCGGGGCGCGCGGCAGAACGGCAAGTTGCATTGATCAACGAAGCGGGAGAGTCCGTCATCGTCTTTGCCGACGCGCGGCGGCTCGAACAGATGCTCACCAACTTGGCCGACAACGCCATCAAATTCAACCAACCGGGCGGCCAAGTTCGCATCCAGCATGAAGAGGCGGAAGGGCGCGACCGCATCGCCATCGCCGACACGGGCGAAGGCATCGCGCCCGATCACATTCATCGTATCTTTGAACGCTTCTACTGCGTGGATCGCGCCCGCTCGCGCGCGCTCGGCGGCACGGGCCTCGGCCTCGCCATCGTCAAACACCTCGCCCGCGCGCACGGCGGCGAGGCCACCGTCCACTCCACTCTCGGACACGGCTCGACCTTCATCATCGAACTGCCACGCCGAAATGATGAGGGCGGAATGATGAATGATGAATGAAAACCGACATCAGCAATTACATTCATCATTCATCATTCCGCACTCATCGTTTCCCTTGACGCTCCGCGAAACCGCTTGTTACACTTTCGTAAGTTTCCAACGGAAATTCCCGGCGCGTCCTGCGCCACCAGAGCCAAAGGGTTAACCTACTGAACCCGGAGCGTCTGAACCGACGCCCTTTAGTTCTTCAGGATAATTAGGAGGTGTGGAGTGGGCTTTAAGATCGGTCAGAAAGTTATTTATCCCAATCATGGAATCGGAACTATTGAACAAATTGAGCAGAAACAGATCGGCGCTACATCCCTTCCTTTTTACACGCTCCGTTTAGCCGCCACCAACACTGTCGTTCTCGTTCCCGTCGCCAACGCCGGGGAAGTCGGACTGCGCTCGCCGATCAGTTCCGCCGAGTGCGAGTTGCTGCTCAAGAATTTGTCCGACGATTTCACCGCCGCGCCCCACGACTGGAAAGACCGCTTCAAAGAGTTCTCCGAGAAAATGCGGTCGGGCGACATTTTTGAAGTCGCCGGCGTTCTCAAGCACCTCACTTATTTGAGCCAGCGCAAGCCGCTCTCTTTCCGTGAAGGGCGGATGCTCGAACGCGCGCGTTATCTCGTCATCTCGGAATTAGCCGCCGTTTGCCGCCAGCCGGATTGCAAAGTCGAGCCGCGCGTCGATCAAGCCCTCGCCCGCGCCTGCGCCAAGCACGAACACAGTCCCGCGCGCGCGCGCGCCGTCGCCGGCGCAGTTGCCGGACACTGAAGGACAGGAGGCAGGAGCAGGCGGCAGGATTAGGCCCGCCTTGACTGCTTTTTGCTTTCTGCCGCCTGCTCCTGCCTCCTGTCCTCTGTCCTCAGCGCACCACAATGATCGTGCCGGCCATGTCGTTCCCTTGTTTGTCGCCGTGAAATGAGCAGTAATAGGGGTATTTGCCGGGCTTCGTGAATTTGTAACTGAACGTACCGCCGGCAGTCAGCGTGTCGGACTCGAACAGTCCGCCTTTGCTGGCAATGACCGTGTGCGCGCCCTCTTTGTTTTGCCATGTGACGGTGGTGCCGGCTTTGACTGTGAGCGTCTTCGGCTCGAACTTCGAGTTCGAGACTGTCACGACGGCGTTGCCTTCCGCGACCGGCGTTTTCTTCGCTTTAGTTTTGCTCGCCGGCTGCGAAGCGGCGGAAACGGCGAGGCAGCACATGGCGAGCGTGACGATTAAAATTAGTTTCTTCATTTCTCACTCCTTCAGAAAGCGGTTACTCTGCCGCCCCTCAACTTTCCGGCGACGGACTAAAAGTAGTAAGCTACAGCTTCAAGAAAAAGATTCAGCCACGAATGAACACGGATGAACACGAATGAGGTTGCACTGAACGGAGAGAGTGCGCGTGGTCAATTGATTTCTAGTCGCCACTAATTTTCCTTCGTGTTGATTCGTGCCAATTCGTGGCTAAATTTTCTTGAAGCTATAGCGCGTTATTCCTGACCTCTGTACAACAGATCTATTAGAAAGGCAACGGCAAATTATATGGCTTCACTTGTCCCGATCACTGTCGCGCACGGCGATGGCATCGGCCCGGAAATCATGGACGCGACGCTGCACATTTTGCGGGAAGCCGGCGCGGCGCTGGAGATCGAAACGATTGAGATCGGCGAGAAAGTTTATCTCGCCGGCAATTCCGCCGGGATCGAGCCGGGCGCTTTTGCCTCTTTGCGCCGCACCAAAGTTTTTCTGAAAGCGCCTATCACGACGCCGCAGGGCGGCGGCTACAAGAGTCTCAACGTCACGGTGCGGAAAACTTTTGGCCTCTATGCCAATGTCCGCCCGTGCGTCTCTTATCACCCGTTCGTCGAGACCAAGCATCCGATCATGGACGTGGTGATCGTCCGCGAGAACGAAGAGGATGTCTATGGCGGCATCGAGTATCGACAGACGAATCAAGTGACGCAGTGCCTCAAGCTGATCTCGCGTCCCGGCACGGAGAAGATCGTGCGTTACGCCTTCGAGTACGCGCGCAAGAATAACCGGAAGAAAGTCACATGCTTCACGAAAGACAACATCATGAAGATCACTGACGGCCTCTTCCACAAAGTCTTCGACGAGATCGCCCAAGAATATCCAGACATCGAGAATGAGCATTGGATCGTGGACATCGGCGCGGCGAAGTTCGCCGACACGCCCCAAGCCTTTGATGTCATCGTGCTGCCGAACCTCTACGGCGATGTGCTGTCAGACGTGGCCGCGCAAATCGCCGGCTCGGTCGGACTGGCCGGCTCCGCCAACATCGGAGAACACATTGCGATGTTCGAGGCTATCCACGGCTCGGCCCCACGCCGCGCCGGGCAGAACGTGGCGAATCCTTCGGGATTGCTCTTAGGCGCGGTAATGATGCTCGTCCACATCGGTCAAGGCGATGTGGCCGCGCGCGTGCATAACGCATGGCTCCGCACCATCGAAGGCGGCATTCACACTTATGACATCTACGACGAACGTGCGAGCAAAGAGAAAGTCGGCACGCGCGAATTCGCCGCCGCGGTCGTCCGACGTCTGGGCCAAAAGCCGGAGACGCTCAAAGCCATCGCCTACAAAGCCAGCGCCAACGAGGGCGCAGAAGCCGCTTTCGCCAGCCGCATGGCGCGCACGAGCGCGGCGGCAAACAAAGAGACGGTCGGCGTTGACGTGTATCTCGATTGGATCGCAGGCTCGCCAGAAGACTTGGGCCGCGCGATGGAAAAACTCAACAGCGATGGCTTGAAGCTCTCGGCCATCAGCAATCGCGGCGTCAAGGTTTATCCCGGCGGCCACACCGAGACGTTCTGCTCCGATCACTGGCGCTGCCGCTTCGTCTCCGAGACGGCGGGCGGCGCGATCAAGCACGTGCAGATCGCCGCCCTGCTCGCGCGCTGCGCCGCAGCCGGGTTCGATTTCATCAAGACCGAGAACCTCTGCAACTTCGACGGCCAACCCGGCTACTCGCACGCGCAGGAATAGAAAAGCAAGGATGAAAGCGGAAGAATGAAGACGAGTGAAAGGAGCGTGATGATGGACGAAAATAAAAATAAACACGATGCGGAGGCGAGCGACAAACAACAGACGCAGGCTGAGTTAAGCCCGAGCGAGAAACTCGAAGACGAAAAGCCGCTCGCCTCCTCTATCCCCGGCGCAGAAAACCCGGAGAGCGAAGAGATCAAAAAAGAAATCAATCTCAATACAGAATAAACCGGTTGCGTGATAAGGAAAATCCGAACACGGCATCGTCCGAGGCGAAACAAATGCAGCAGCGGGGCTGTCAACGTCAAGGGGACGGGTCTCACAGCCCTTTTGTAGAAGGCTCTCAGGCCTTATCACGCAACCGGTTTAATCTTAAATTCCCCGTCAGCTTGCTGCGGGGTCGCCGAATAGAAAAGATGGGAGTCCAGAGGGAACGGCGTTCCCTCTGGTCAAGGGCGGGGTAAATACCCCGACCGCGAAGTCGGCGTGCAGCGCGGCTGAGCGACGCCGCCGAAAATTTATACTCCGCAGCTTGCTGCGGAGAAAATTCATTGAAACTAAGAGGCTGTTAAAGGATTTTCTTGTCGCTGAAAGCGACACATTCAATAGCGCCGGGCAACGCCCGATGAACGAAACAACAAGCGTCCCGACCCTGAAGGGGTCGCATCAACGCGCACCTATGCGACCCCTTCAGGGTCGGAAATCTCATGTGCCGCATTCGTCGGGCGTTGCCCGACGCTATTGAATTGATCCCCTGCGGGGAAAAGAACTTTTCAGCCCGGCTCTAAAGATGAGGGATGAGAGGTCGATGAAAAGAGTTAAACAAAAAGCGAAGGGGGAATCTTCTTCATCCCTCCGCTCTCATCCATCATCCCTCGTTGCAGTCATCATGGGCAGCAAGTCCGATTGGGAGACGATGCGGCACGCGGACGAGGTATTGACACAGTTCGACGTGCCGCATGAGTGTCTGGTCGTGTCGGCGCACCGGACTCCCGCACGGATGGCGGAGTTTGCAGCGCAAGCGGAAGCGCGCGGCTTGAAAGTGATCATCGCGGGCGCGGGCGGCGCGGCGCATTTGCCGGGCATGGTGGCGGCGCAGACAACTGTGCCGGTGTTGGGCGTCCCCGTCGAGAGCCGCGCGTTGAAGGGCATGGATTCGCTGCTCTCCATCGTCCAGATGCCCGCCGGCATTCCCGTCGGCACGCTCGCCATCGGCGAAGCCGGCGCGAAGAATGCCGCGCTCTTGGCGGTTGCGATCCTTGCTAACGAAGATGAAGATTTGCGCGAGCGCCTGCGGCAGTTCCGGCAAGAGCAGGAACGACAAGTACGCGAAGCGGAGTTGCAAAGATGAAGGACGAGAACATTGATTCATCGCTGCCATTGAATCAATGAATCAACGAACCAATGAGCCAATCTGTCTCCACTTCATCCTTCATCCTTCATCCTTCATCCTTGCCCTTCCTTCCCGGCTCGATTATCGGCGTCCTCGGCAGCGGGCAATTGGGACGCATGTTCGCGATGGCCGCGCGACGGATGGGTTATGTCGTCCACACTTTCTCGCCTGAGACCGACACGCCGACCGGCCAAGTCGCCGATGTGGAAGTGACCGCCTCGTATGATGATCTCGATGCCGTGCGCGAGTTCGCTCGTCAAGTTCAAGTTGTCACTTTTGAGTTCGAGAACATTCCGGCGACCACGGTTGAAGCCGTCAACGAATTGGTCCCCGTGCGTCCCGGCGGTTTTGTCCTGCACACGACGCAGCACCGCGTCCGCGAAAAAACTTTTCTCACACGCGCCGGCATTCCCGTCACGCCCTACGCACACGTCCGCACGCTTGAAGAATTACGCGCGGCGGCGGACTCGCTCGGTTGTCCCACCGTGCTGAAGACCGCCGGCTTCGGTTACGACGGCAAGGGACAGAGAATCATCAAGTCACCCGCAGAAGCAGAGGCCGCGTTCGCCTCGCTCGGCGGGCAGGAAGCGATCCTCGAAGCCTTCGTCGATTTCGAGCGCGAGGTCTCAATCGTCGCCGCGCGCGGTGCAGACGGGCAGACGGTTAATTACGGCGTCGTCGAAAACATCCACGAACGACACATTCTCAACTGCACGCTCGCGCCCGCCGATGTTTCATGTGAAGTGCAACGCGAAGCAATTGAGATCGCCGAGACGCTCTTGCGCGCACTCGATGTCGTCGGCGTCCTGTGCGTCGAATTTTTCCTGACGCGCGATGGAAAACTCTACGTCAACGAACTCGCGCCGCGCCCGCACAACTCCGGCCACTTCACCATTGACGCTTGTGTGACCAGCCAGTTCGAGCAACAACTCCGCGCCGTCTGCGGTCTCCCACTCGGCCCGACCGAACAACTCCGCCCGGCGGCGATGGCGAATCTTCTCGGCGATCTCTGGCAACAGGGCAATCCCGATTGGCGTGCCGCCTGTTCAGTCCCCAACGTCAAACTCCACCTCTACGGCAAACGGGCCGCCCGACCAGGCCGAAAAATGGGACACCTCACCGCCCTCGCCCCGACGACAGAGGAAGCACGCCAGCTTGTTTACGCCGCGCGCGCGGCACTAACGAAACGACGATAACGGGAAGATGGCAAAACTATCGTCCACGAAAACACACGAAACAACACGAAGCGAAACGCACAAATCATTCATGCGATTTCGTGTCGTTTCGTGTGATTTCGTGGATTATCTTTTACGGCCTTTTCAATCCCGTCAGGTCTGATTTAGCCCTCCGCAAAATTTTCATTGGCCGTGCTGAACTTTTATTGTACTATTGTCATAGTACAATGGTGAAAGATGGCTGCCGCATTTAACATCAACGTCAAAGATCCGATGCCGCTCTACGCGCAGTTAGAGCGGGCGATCCGGTTCGCGATTGCGACGGGGCGATTGGCAATCGGCGCACAGTTGCCGACGGTGCGGCAGTTGGCGGTGGACTTGCGGATCAATGCGAACACGGTGGCGAAGGTTTACGCCGAATTGGAGCGGGCCGGCGTGGTCGAGACGCGGCGCGGCGTCGGGACGTTCGTGCTGGAGCAGCCGCTCGTCGCGGTGGCATCGAGCGCGCGCCGGAAGAGTGAACGGGAGAAAGAATTGCGCGCGCTGACGGAGAGATTTTTAGCCGAAGCGATAGCGCTTGGCTTTTCCCCTGAAGAGGTGTTGGAGCGCCTCGCGGGGCAGGTGCGTAAAGGAGTGTGAGAAGTCATGTCAACCAATCTGGAATTGTCTCAAGGAAAGAGCAATCTGCCGGCGATGACGCAGAACGCGCTCCGTTTGAATGTCGTCTCCGTGATGATGTTCGTGTTGCCGGCGGCGCTCGGCGTGGCCGGCACGCTCTTGACGTTGAACCCGGCTCTCGCCATCGTCGGGATACTGCTGGGTCTCTTGCTGGCGCAGTCGCCGAAAGTGGCGAAGCAGTGGGAGCGGGCGGTCGTCTTGCGTTTGGGCCAGTACGCCGGCTTGCGCGGGCCGGGCTTGTTCTGGCTCGTGCCGTTCATCGAGACCGTGCCGGCATGGATCGATCAGCGAATCATCACGACGAGTTTCGCCGCCGAGCAGACGCTGACTTCTGACATTGTGCCGGTCAACGTTGATGCCGTGCTGTTCTGGATGGTTTACGACCCGGAAAAGGCCGCGCTCGAAGTGCAAGAGTACCCGCAGGCGGTGAGTTGGGCAGCGCAGACGGCCTTGCGCGACATCATCGGTCGCACGCGCGTCTGGCCCGGCTTGAGTTGATGTGCGCGGTGGTTAGCGGAGCGGTGGGCATTCATGGTGTTGAGGATTGAAGCTCTGGCCGCGCCGCGCGTGCCAGTATTTGATCAAGTGCAGCACGACGCTCGTTCCGCAGACGCCCCAGAGGACGCCTGTGATCAGGCGTCGCGCATTGTGGCCTTGCCCGTGTGTGATGACCGCTTGCAAAACATCGAGCGGCAGCAAAGTCGCCAGCATGACGCTGAGACCCAGAGCAGGAAGGCGCTTTTTCTTGATCAGCCAGAGCAAGAGCAAAAGTGTGCCGGCGGCGATGCCCGTGCAACGCCAACAGAGCGGCCACTGCGCGCCCCAGACGTGCGGCGAGCGCGCCGGCAGTTGATGACACCACCAACTGCCGGCCCACATCAACGCGCGGTAAAAAGTTGCCGCCGCTTCGCTCACAGCGCTCGCGCCTCTTTAACTATTTGAACAGGATCGGTTGGAATTGGCCGTTCGAGGCTTTCGCCGCTTCGTCCCAACTGTGAACGGCGGCGGCGATGTTGATGAGCGGCATCACCATGAACAGGCAGAGGCCGACGGCCACGAAAGTCAGGATGGTGGCGATGACGGCATACGCGAGAGTGGCGGCGAAGATGCCGATGCCGAGTCCGGCCTTGTTTGGCACGAAGAGCAGGCCGAGGCCGGGAAAGAAGAAACTGACTAACGCCGGCACTGCCGGGTGCATGGGCTGGCTGGCCGGCGCGGGTTGGTAATAAGGCGCTGCGCCCTGCTGCGGGTTGTAAGCCGGATAATTAGAGGGAGGCGTCTGCGGCGCGTATCCGCCGGACGGCTGGCCCGCCTCAGCGGTCGGGGGCGGGTTCAGGTCTCCACTGGCACGCCAAGACTCAGGTGCGGGCGTGGGCGCGAGCGTCGTCCCGCAACTCACGCAGAATTTCGTGCCTTCGACATTATTGGTTCCGCAAGTCGCACAAACTGCCATGTAATTTCTCCTTCGAGGGAATGAGCCTCACTGTCACAATTTTTCAACGGAGGTTTGGAATCCAGAACGTTTGTTGTGGCGTCGCTTCCAACACGGCGCGACGCAGGCCGAGTCCGGGCAACTCTTTCTCACGAAATCCGAGAAAAGTAAAGTGCGGCAGATCGCTCAACACGGTCTGATGCCAGCCGTGCTGCGCGAGGATGGCGCGCACGCGCGGCTCTCGAAATTCGGCCACGTCGAAAGCCAGCAGCGACAAATGCTGCGACGCGCCCGGCGCGGCCACCGAGTAAAGGATCGACTTGGAGAAATCCTTGCTAAAGAACAATCCGCGCTCTTCGAGTTTGAGAACTTCGACCAACTGCTCTTCCGGGGCAAGTCCGCGCAAACGCTCGGCCTCTGCAAAAGAAAGCTGCTCCTGTGTCATCCAATATTCAAGCGCGGGCAAGAAGCGTGAAGCCCAGAGTCGCAGTGTGTCGGCGTAGTTGCGCCGCGCCGCCTCCGCGCCGCCGCGCGGCGTGATGTCAAAGCCTGCGGCATTTGCTTCTTCGCGCGCCGCGACGAGCGCCGTCATCGCCGCCGGCTGCAACTCGATCACATCCGCGCCAAACATTTCTGCTCGGGGCTGCGTCGATGTTTGAAAGACCGCAACTTCCTCCTCGCTGCGAAACACTAGGGACGGGGGGACCAGTGCGCGCTCCGTCGCGAGGAAGACCGCGCCGTATTCAGCGAGCAAACGGCGCGCGACCGCGTCATTCACGTCACACACATTCTCAACCGTCATCCCGCGACTGTCGAGCGCGCGTGCCAGCGTCTGGTAAAACGGCGACGACTTGAAGCGCTCTGCAATCTCTTCCAACTCAGAAAGGCTTGCCGTGATTGGCTGGCGGATGTCGGGCATGTTGTGTGCGTGTCATAATCTGCGCCCGACAGTTTCTTCCGCCGGGCGCGGCGGCTGCGATATGCTAACAAGAGAGGGAATTTCAGGCCAAGCAGGAAACTCAATGGACAGAATCACGCAATTTCAAGCGACGCTCGACACCTACCGCAAGCACGATTGGCGACTCGAGCGCGTCCTCATGCGCCCAGAGACAGTTGCAGAACTACGACACATTGCCGAACACGATGAAACTCAACCGCTGCGCTTCGAGCGCGTTGAAGTCCGCGAATCAATCATCGACGCACTGTGGTTCGCCCGCGCCGCTCACGCCGGGCGCGAGGCTTGGGAACTCCGCCTCGTCGCCGATCCGCCTTACGCCCTCTTTGAATTGTTCGAGCCGGACGAAGCCGAAGAAGACCGTGAAGACGTGCGCCGCGAGATGGAAGCAAGAGCAAGGATGAAGGATGAAGGATGAAGGCGGAAAGAATGAAAGAAAAGCACATTTCCCGTCGCCCTGTCATCCTTCATCCTTGCTTTTACTCTCTTCCCACCTTGACCGGAATCTCCAGCCTTTCGCCGTTGCGGATGATGATGGTTTTGACGGTGTTGCCG